>CABSNS010000009.1:0-14716 GCA_902479105.1 uncultured Collinsella sp.
GAGATGCTCAGGAGTCTCGTGGGCTCGGAGATGTGTATAAGAGACAGGTACCGTGGGGGCGGATGCAGATGGTCGAGTGGATAGTTAAGCGCGCGCAGGGCGATCGTGCGCGTGTGGGCACGTTAGCGGGCATGGTGTGTATTGTCGCCAATGTGGCGCTTTGTGCTGCGAAGGGCGCAATCGGTGTGGTTTCGGGATCGGTTTCGATTGTGGCGGATGCCATGAACAACCTGTCCGATGCCAGCTCAAACATTGTGAGCGTGCTGGGCTTTAAACTTGCGAGCAAGCCGGCGGACCCCGAGCATCCTTACGGACATGGCCGCTACGAGTATCTCTCGGGTCTGGTCGTGGCGGCGCTCGTGCTGCTGATCGGCGTTGAGCTGGTGAAGTCCTCGGTTGAGCGCATCATCCACCCCGAACCTGTCGAGTTCTCGCTTGCCCTGGTGGCAGTCCTGGCGCTTTCGATGGCCGTAAAGCTCTGGATGGCGGCCCTCAACCAAAAGCTCGGCGATCGTATCGAGTCCGAGACGCTGCATGCGACCGCGCAGGATTCCAAGAACGATGTCCTTGCCACAGGCGCCGTGCTGGCGTGCGCGATTGTTTCCCAGGTGACGCATATCAATCTTGATGCTTGGGTTGGACTTGCCGTTGGCGCCTATATTGGCTGGAGCGGCCTTGAACTTATTCAAGATACGGTGAGCCCGCTTTTGGGCCAGTCGCCCGATCCTAAGCTGGTCAAGCACATTCGAGACAAGATCATGAGCTATCCCGGCGTTTTGGGCGTTCACGATTTGATGGTTCACGACTACGGCCCGGGCAGGAAGTTCGCAAGCGCGCATGCCGAGATGGCGGCCGAGGTCAGTCCGCTGGAAAGTCACGACACGCTCGATAACATTGAGCGGTCGTTTAGGGACGAGGACGGCATGATCGTCACGCTCCATTACGATCCCATCGTGACCGACGATCCAAAGGTGGCGAGCATGCGCCTGCGTATCAACGCAATGGCTCAGGAGATCGATAACCGCCTCTCGATTCACGACCTTCGCTGCGTGCCGGGTCCCACGCACACCAACGTGATCTTTGACTGCGTGCGTCCCTCGGATCTGCAGATGAGTGCCGAAGACGTAAAGCACGCGCTGGCACAACGGGTCGAATCGGAATATCCCAAGTCGATTGCCAAGATTACGATCGACGAAGACTACGTAGGACATACCCACGAGTAGGGCTGTGCCGGCAAAGCAGGTTATGCAGAAGGGGAGAGCATGAAGAAACTGTATCTACTCCGCCACGGTCAGACGGAGTTCAACGTCAAAAAGCTGGTCCAGGGCCGCTGCGATTCACCGCTGACCGACCTGGGCCGCAAACAAGCGGGAATGGCAGCCGCATGGCTCAAGGCCCACGGCGTCGTCCCCGACAAAGTTGTCTCATCACCCTTAGGCCGAGCTATGGACACGGCAAGTCTCGTCGCATGCGAGCTCCTCGGCCCGGACGCAGCAGTCGAGCCCTGTGAAGGCATTATCGAGCGCAGCTACGGCACCTTCGAAGAAGGCCCCCACGACGCCCTGCCCACCGACGTTTGGGATCCGGGCGAGGACCTGGTCCCCTTCGGAGGAGAAGGAAGCCGCGCACTGCAAGAACGCATGGTAGGCGCCCTCACCAATCTCATGGGCTCCGAGGGCATCGAAACCCTCCTAGCAGTAAGCCACGGCAGCGCCAGCCGCCAATTCATTAGAGCCGCCGCCCCAGAGGGCTTCGAGCTCCCAACAAAACTCCCCAACTGCGCCATCATGATCTTCGATTTCGATGAGGCAAAGCCACAAGCAGAAGGCGAACCTCATCAATGTAAGTTCACCCTCCAGCAAATAGTGGACCCCCAACAAAGTAATTAGCTGAGCGAGCAGAGTTAAGCAGACATCAACGTATCGTCTCCCGAGCTTGGCAGAGGGGCGGCGAAATATATTAAGTTTGTCGCGAGTTCCGCACGCAAAGGAAAGCACTTAATGTGCTTTCCGTCTTGCGCAGGACTGTAGAGCAGCAAACTTAATATATTTCGCCGCCCCTCTGCCAAGCTCGGGAGACTCCACGCACTTTACCTGCGTAAACAATGTGAGTGAAATATGAATCTCGATGGATACGCCCGCAGCCGTGTATACTAATCAGCTGTGTGTAACCAGGGGAGTATTCTGGCTGGACAAAATGCCTGCTTAATAGGGTTGTCAGGTAGTCCGGGCGAAATACAAGGCTGGGGAGCACGTCGTGTAAGTAGTGGTCCTCTAGGGGCGTACGCTCGGTGGTGTACGCATTGTCCCAAGACCACGCGAGAGTTGGGATCATATCTTGATCAGCATGATTCTCGGCCGCAAGATTGGCATGACCCAGGTTTGGGACGAGGACGACAACGTCGTTCCCGTCACGGTCATCCAGGCTGGCCCCTGCGCTGTCTCGCAGGTTAAAACTCAGGCAACCGACGGCTATGACGCCGTCCAGATCGGTTTCGGCGACATCAAGGCCAAGAACGTGAACAAGCCCATGGCTGGTCACTTCGCCAAGGCTGGCGTCGAGCCTGTTCGCTTCCTTCGTGAGGTCCGCGTCGAGAACGGCGAGGAGCACAAGGTCGGCGAGGTCGTCACCGTCGCTGATTTCGCTGATGTCGAGAAGGTCGACGTCATCGGTACCTCCAAGGGTAAGGGCTTCCAGGGTCGCATCAAGCGCTGGGGTCAGCGCCGCGGTCCTATGACGCATGGTTCTCACTTCCAGCGTCACCCCGGTTCTATCGGTCAGTGCGCCTATCCTGCGCGCGTCCTCAAGGGCGTCAAGATGGCCGGTCACATGGGTAACGAGCGCGTTACCGTCAAGAACCTTTCCGTTGTCCGCATCGATGCCGAGCAGAACCTCATCTTGGTCAAGGGCGCTGTCCCGGGTGCCAAGAATGGTCTCGTCGCCATCCGTATGGCCTAAGGGCCCAGCCCATTTAGCCCAGCGTCATACCAAGGAGAACACTTAAATGGCAAAGTTTGAAGTAAAGAACAGCGAGGGCAAGAAGGTCGCCGAGGCCGAGCTCGCCGCTGAGGTGTACGGCATCGAGCCGAACATCCACGTTATGCACCACATCGTCAAGTGCCAGATGGCCTCTTGGCGTCAGGGCACCCAGTCTGCTAAGGGTCGCTCTGAGGTTTCCGGTGGCGGCAAGAAGCCTTGGCGTCAGAAGGGCACCGGCCGTGCCCGCCAGGGTTCCATCCGTGCTGCCCAGTGGCGTCACGGTGGCGTTGTCTTCGCCCCCAAGCCCCGTTCCTACGCTAAGCGTATGAACAACAAGGAGGTCAAGCTGGCTATGCGCTCCGCGCTGTCCGCCAAGCTGGCCGATGGCGAGCTCGTGCTCGTCGACGACTACGGCTTCGAGAAGCCTTCCACCAAGGCTGCCGTCGCCATGCTCAAGGCTCTCGGTCTTGAGGGCAAGCGTCTGACCATCATCGTTCGCGATGAGGACGTCAACGCCTACCTGTCGTTCCGCAACATTCCCAAGACGTTCATCATCACCGCTGACGAGGCCAACACCTACGATCTCGTCAACAACAACGCTGTGCTGATGCCCGCCGACATCGCCGCTCACTTCGGGGAGGTGCTTGCATAAATGACCGCCCACGAGATCATCATCCGTCCGATCGTGTCCGAGCGTTCCTTCTCCGGCATGGAGCTGAACAAGTACACGTTCGAGGTCGCCAAGGATGCTAACAAGTATCAGATCAAGGACGCTGTCGAGGAGATCTTCGGCGTCAAGGTCGTTCGCGTGAACACCCTGACGGTCAAGCCCAAGACCAAGCGCGTGCGCTATGTCGCCGGCAAGACGCGTTCTTGGAAGAAGGCCATCGTCACGCTGGCCGAGGGCGACACCATCGAGGTCTTTGGCAACCAGGCCTAAGACTCGCTGCTGTTGAGTGAGCTCATGCCTCCCAAATAGGGGAGGCGAGAGCTCAAGGTTTTGGGCGTATAAAATGGACACGCCCGGAACCGTGTATACGTCCGGTGTCATCGCACCCGAGGCAGAACCTCGAATCCCTGTCTGCGATGGCTAACGGATTCCTATTGAAAGGGATTGTAATGGCTGTAAAGCACCTTAAGCCGACCTCCGCTGGTAGGCGTTGGCAGACGATCTCCGATTTCTCCGAGATCACCTGCACCAAGCCCGAGAAGTCTCTTCTCGAGCCCCTGCCCAAGAAGGCCGGTCGTAACAACAACGGCCGCATCACCACCCGCCACCAGGGCGGCGGCGTGAAGCGTCGTTACCGCGTGATCGACTTCAAGCGCAACAAGGACGGCGTGCCCGCCAAGGTTGCCACGATCGAGTACGATCCGAACCGTTCCGCTCGCATCGCTCTGCTGCACTACGCTGACGGTGAGAAGCGCTACATCCTGGCCCCCAAGGGCCTCGAGGTCGGTCAGACCATCATGTCCGGTTCTGACGCCGACATCAAGCCGGGCAACGCTCTGCCCCTCGCCGACATTCCCGTCGGTACGCTCATCCACGCCGTCGAGTTCCAGCCGGGCAAGGGCGCTGCTATCGCCCGTTCCGCCGGTAACTCCTGCCAGCTGATGGGTAAGGAGGGCAAGTACGCTATCGTCCGTATGCCTTCCTCCGAGATGCGCCGCATCCTCGTTACCTGCCGCGCCACCGTCGGTGAGGTCGGCAACGCCGATCACTCCAACATCGTCATCGGCAAGGCCGGCCGTAAGCGTCACATGAACGTGCGCCCGACCGTCCGCGGTACCGTCATGAACCCTGTCGACCACCCGCACGGCGGTGGCGAGGGCAAGAACCACACCTCTGGTCGTCCCTCTGTTACCCCCTGGGGTAAGCCGACGAAGGGCCTTCGTACGCGCAAGAAGAAGAAGGTCTCGAACCAGCACATCATTCGTCGCCGTAAGAAGTAATTTCGGATACCGAGTTTTAGGAGAAAGCACTTATGAGCAGAAGTCTCAAAAAGGGCCCGTTCGTGGAGACTCGCCTTCTCTCGCGTATCACCGCGATGAACGAGGCTGGCAAGAAGGACGTCGTGAAGACCTGGTCCCGCGCGTCCACCATCTTCCCCGAGATGGTTGGTCACACCATCGCCGTCCACGACGGCCGCAAGCATGTGCCCGTGTATGTTACCGAGTCCATGGTTGGTCACAAGCTCGGCGAGTTCGCGCCGACTCGTACGTTCCGTGGCCACAAGGCCAAATAGGGGGTTAACCGTAAATGGCAACTAAGTCTATTGAAACTGAGGCCACCGAGGTTCGCGCCGTCGCTAAGTACGTGCGTGTTTCCCCCAGCAAGGCCCGCCTGGTGGTCGATCTGATCCGCCGCAAGCCTGTCGCTCAGGCCTTCGACATCCTCCACTTCTGCGACCGCGCCGTCGCCGTGGATGTCGAGAAGGTTCTCCGTTCCGCCGTTGCGAACGCCGAGAACAACAACGGTCTGCGTGCCGACAACCTGGTTGTCGCCGCTGCCTATGTTGACGAGGGTCCGACGCTTAAGCGCATCCGTCCCCGCGCCAAGGGTTCCGCTTCTCGCATTCTGAAGCGTACTTCCCACATCACCGTCGTCGTTGCTCCTCGAAAGGAGGCGTAAAGCTGTATGGGTCAGAAAGTCTACCCCACCGGCTTCCGTCTTGGCATCACCGAGAACTGGCGCTCCCGCTGGTTCGCAGAGAAGGATTACGCTAAGACCCTCGGTAACGATCTCGAGATTCGTAAGTACCTCGAGAAGCGTCTTTCCCGCGCAGCTGTCTCCCGCGTCGAGATCGAGCGCGCTGGCGACAAGGTGAAGGTCATCATCCTCACCGCTCGCCCCGGCGTTGTCATCGGTAAGAAGGGTGCCGAGATCGATACCCTCCGCACCGAGCTCGAGAAGGTCGCTGGCGTCTCCAAGGGCCAGCTCTCCGTCGACGTTGTCGAGATCAAGCGCCCCGAGCTCGACGCCAACCTCGTTGCTCAGTCCATCGCTGAGCAGCTCGAGGGCCGCGTTGCCTTCCGTCGCGCTATGCGCAAGGCTGTCCAGTCCGCCCGCAAGGCCGGCGCTAAGGGCATCCGTATCCAGTGCTCCGGTCGTCTCGGCGGTGCCGAGATGGGCCGTCGTGAGTGGTACCGTGAGGGTCGCGTGCCTCTGCACACCCTCCGTGCCAAGATCGACTACGGCACGGCTGTCGCCAGCACCACCATGGGTGCTTGCGGCGTGAAGGTCTGGATCTACCTGGGCGAGAAGCTCCCGGGCCAGCCTGTTCCCAACCCTGCACTCGAGGGCTCTTCCCGTCCTCGTCGTCGTAACTCCGAGAGGAGGGGTCAGTAGTGCTTGCCCCTAAGCGTATTCTTCACCGCAAGGTGCAGCGTGGCTCCATGAAGGGCCAGGCCAAGGGTAATACCGAGCTGCATTTCGGCGAGTTTGGTATCCAGGCTCTCGAGGCCCATTGGATCACCAACCGTCAGATCGAGGCCGCTCGTATTGCCATGACCCGCTACATGAAGCGTGGCGGTCGTGTCTACATCACGATCTTCCCCGATAAGCCCATCACCAAGAAGCCTGCCGAGACTCGCATGGGTTCTGGTAAGGGTAACCCCGAGGAGTGGGTGGCCGTCGTCAAGCCCGGCCGCATCATGTTCGAGGTCAAGGGCGTGCCCGAGGAGGTCGCTCGCGAGGCTCTGCGTCTTGCACAGCACAAGCTTCCCATCAAGACCAAGATTGTTGCTGCCAAGAACGCTGAGCAGCGCATCGAGAAGGAGATGGCTGAGGAGGCCGCTCTCGAGGCCAAGTGGGCTGCTGAGGACGCCGCCGCCGCCAAGGAGGAGAACTAATGAAGCCCGCAGAGATTCGTGAGCTCTCGGACGCTCAGCTCGTTGAGAAGCTGAAGGAAATGCGCGCCGAGCTCTTTAACCTTCGTTTCCAGATGGCCACCAGCCAGCTGGACAACACCGCTCGCGTCAACACCGTGAAGAAGGACATCGCTCGCGTCCTCACGGAGCAGCGCGCCCGTGAGATCGCAGCGGAGAAGTCCGCTGTCGCCGAGTAGGACCTAAGGAGAGAACATGACTGATTCGCGTAACTCGCGTAAGGTCCGTACGGGTGTCGTTACCTCCGTCTCCGGTGCCAAGACCATTGTTGTCACCATCACCGAGCGCAAGCGTCACCCCAAGTACGGCAAGATGATGACCAGCTCCAAGAAGCTGCACGCTCACGACGAGGAGTGCACGGCTGGCGTGGGCGACACCGTCCGCGTTATGGAGACCCGTCCTATGTCCAAGATGAAGCGTTGGCGCCTCATCGAGGTCGTCGAGCGCGCTAAATAAGCAGTCGCTCTTACGACTTGTACGTTTCCGAAGATGTGCGTATGCCTGGCTTGCATACCACAGGCCGTATAAAGGCAGCGCACCTCTCTTCGGTTCTTAGTTCGGAGGAACATCTACCATGATTCAGATGCAAACCATGCTGAACGTCGCCGACAACTCCGGCGCTCGCAAGATTCGCTGCATCAAGGTGCTTGGCGGTTCCAAGCGTCGTTATGCAGGCATCGGCGATGTGTTCATCGGTGCTGTCCAGGAGGCTACCCCTGGCGCCAACGTCAAGAAGAAGGACGTTGTCCGTTGCGTCGTCGTTCGCACCGTTAAGGAGATCCGCCGCAAGGATGGCTCCTACATTCGCTTTGATGAGAACGCCTGCGTTGTCATCAACAACGATGGTTCGCCCGTCGGCACCCGTATCTTCGGGCCTGTCGCTCGCGAGCTTCGTGACAAGAAGTACATGAAGATCGTCTCGCTCGCTCCCGAGACCCTGTAGTTAGGGGAGATATATGTATATCAAGAAGGGCGATAAGGTCCAGGTTCTCTCTGGTAAGGATCGCGGCAAGCAGGGCGTTGTCCTGCGTGCTCTCCCCGCCGAGAACAAGGTCGTTGTCGAGGGCGTTTCGGTCGTCAAGAAGGCCGTCAAGCCCAACGCTGCCAACCAGCAGGGCGGCATCGTTTCGCAGGAGGCTCCCATCGACGCCTCCAACGTCAATCTCGTCTGCCCCGAGTGCGGTAAGGTTACCCGCGTCGGTCACGAGAAGGACGGCAAGAACAAGCTGCGCGTCTGCAAGAAGTGCGGCCACAAGTTCTAAGCTGCCCGCAACATCAAGTTGCCAGCAAAGGCCCGGATGCCCCACGGCATCCGGGCCTTTTTCTATCCCTACTCATTGGGGACTCATTGGGGATAGACATAAATGAGTGGCCGTTGATTGGCGGTCATTGGGGACAGACTTAAATGACTAGTCGTTGGGGACGTTCTTAAACGGCTAGTTGATGGGGACAGTCTTTAGATTTGTATATCTGGCCATCTGGGATAGGCTTCAACGAAAGCGGCACTTCGGGAACGTCCCTAGGTGCTGAACCGCCTCCCATTTCTTGGACACGAGAAATGGGAGGCGGTTCAGCACCTAGGGACGTTCCCTTTTTGCCGGCAGTTTGGGACGGTCCTTTGATGTCTGGTGCCCCCAGAGGGGTGAAGTAATACAGCTGGCTCTGTCTTTTAGGGCTATGGTGTTCCGCCCCTTTCTGTTTCACAAGGATCGTTGCATGCGCATTTACGCGCATAGTCTTGCGCGATAATGCGCATAGCCGCGCAAAGATCTGCTAACTATGGCTAAATAGTGACTGAAAAGCAAATATACACGCAAACACGAGCAAATACGCGCGTATTTGTGCGAATATAAGGCTGTTGGAAATGAAGAACTTTCGATGACTCAGGAGGCACATGATGGCAGATTCCAAACAGGTTCCACTCGACTCCGCGGCAGCAGCAAAGGCAGCGTTCGCTTCGGTTCAGGACAAGCCGTTCCCTAACGACATCTTTACGGCACCCGAGCTCCGCTGGGCCGTGATCGGTTGCGGCGTTATCGCCAACCAAATGGCCCAGTCCCTCGCTCTGGCCGGCCGCAAGCTCGCGGGTGTCGCCAACCGTACGCTGTCCAAGGCCCAGGCTTTTGCCGAGCAGTATGGTGTCGAGAAGGTGTACGAGACGTTTGAGGACCTCTACGCCGATCCAGACATCGATGCCGTCTATATCACCACGCCGCACAACACGCATATCACCTATCTGCGTGCCGCGCTGGCCGCCGGCAAGCATGTGCTCTGCGAGAAAGCCATTACCCTCAACTCCGCCGAGCTCGACGAGGCCCGTGCCATCGCCGACGAGCATAACGTGGTCCTTATGGACGCCACCACGGTGCTTCATATGCCGCTGTATCAGGAGCTGCGCCGTCGCATGGATGCTGGCGAGTTCGGCCGTATGAATCTCGCTCAGCTCAACTTTGGCAGCTATAAGGAGTACGGGGACCTGACCAACCGGTTCTACAACCGTAGTCTCGCCGGCGGCGCCATGCTCGACATTGGCGTGTATGCCCTGTCTGTCATGCGCCTGTTTATGGCCAGTCAACCCGTGGAGGTCGTCTCTCTGGGCAACACCTGTGAGACCGGCGTTGACGTCGCGAGTGGCATTGTCTGCCGTAACGCCGAGCAGCAGCTGGGCGCGGTGAGCCTTACGCTCCACTCCAAGCAGCCCAAGCGTTCGGTTATCAGCTTCGACAAATGCTATATCGAGGTCAACGAGTATCCGCGCGCCGACCATGCGACCATCGTGTGGACTGCGGACGGTCGCCGTGAGGAGGTCCACGCTGGCACCGAGGCATACGCTCTGTGCTACGAGATGGCCGACCTGGAGAAGGCCGTTGCCGGCGATGATTCGAAGCGCGAGCTTCTGGGCTATGCTTCTGATGTTATGGAGCTGATGACCAAGCTCCGCGCCGACTGGGGAGTCGTGTACCCCGAGGAGGAGTAAGCGATGCTTGCGGAAGATAGGCTCAACGCGATTGTGTCGATGGTGCAGCAGGCCGGCTCGGTTACCGTACCGGAGCTTGCTGAAGCCCTGGGCGTGACACCGTCCACCATTCGGCGCGACTTGCAGACGCTCGACCGCGCACACCGTATCGCCAAGGTGCACGGAGGCGCGACGAGTCTGGAGCGCGCGCACGTGACGCGCGACCTGACGATCAACGAGCGCAGCGATCTCCATAACGATGACAAGGAGCGCATCTGCGCCCGTGCGGCGGCGCTTGTGGAGCCCGAGAGCTTTGTATATATCGACTCGGGCTCGACGACGCTGAGGCTCATCGAGCATCTTCCACACCTTGAAGATGTCACCTATGTGACCGATTCCGTGCTCCATGCTCAGCATCTCGCCCTGCGCGGCATGCGCACCGTGGTGCTGGGCGGCGAGCTCAAGCCCGAGACCGAGGCGCTCGTCGGTCCCGATGCCTTGGCAACCCTGGACTGTTATAACTTCAACTGCGGCTTTTGGGGTTCCAATGGCATCGCCGCCGAGCAAGGTCTCACCACACCGGATATCGAGGAAGCGCAGGTCAAGCGTATCTCGATGCGCCATACCGCCAAACGCTTCGTAATCTCGGACGCCAGCAAATTTGGCATGGTGGCACCCGTCAAGTTCGCGGACTTCCGTGACGCAACGATTATTACCGCAGGCGATGTCCCCGCCAAGTACCGGGCAATGGACAACGTCATCACGGTCTAACAGCAGGGGACGGGCTAAGGCCAAAACCACCACAAAGGGGCCTGTCCCCATTGTGGTGGCTTGTCTTCTGGAAATTCTAAATCTGTAACATTTAGGGTCGATTTTGCCGAGTTGCTGTTACAGATTGAGATTTTCTCTTGAGGGGATTCGAATGTCTCGATCTGAAAGAGACTCTCTCGTCCCATATGGAACTGCTCCATCCGCCCGAACGCCCGCCCGGAAGGATTGTCGCCAAACAAAGGTCCGGGTGGGAGCTCGAGCAAATTCTCTGTTTGGCTGGGAAGAGCATGGCATTCGGGGGCCTTACGGTCCCCGAATCATCACCTGTTATCTAAACTTTTAAGAATCGTTTAATGTTACGCAACAGAATTTGAAAAACACCGCTTATGATTGGGATGTCCGGTGGATAAGAGAAAGGAATCTGCCATGCGAAACATCAAGAAATGTTTCAGGGGGGGGGTTACTGGTAGCAGCGATCATGCTCACGGTCAGCTCCCTCGTCGCGGGTAGCGCCATGGAGCTCGTGGCTCCAACCCCGGCGTACGCCGCCTCCAAGAAGTCGTCCAAGAAGTCCAAGGGCGGGTCGGTGAAGGGCGTCAAGGTCAAGAAGAAGGTCGACAAGTACACCTGGGCCGAGCTCGCGAAAATCTCCGACGCCATGACCAAGTCCGGCAGCCGCAAGGCCGCCCTCAAGATCGCCAAGGAGTACAAGCTCTGCGACAAGAAGGGCAAGCTCGACGGTAGCCAGACCAAGCGCATGGCGCTCCATGACTGCGAAAGTACGGTCACGATTGTTGGTCTGTATCACGACGACTTGGCTGATGGCTCGGGCAAAGCGGGGCTTACCTGGCAATTTACCGACGGATTATACGAGGGCAGTCCGCTTTATGCCTTTTATGTCGACGCTTTTGACATTTTCCCCAATTCGGTTAAAGACCGTTTGGCTACCATTTCCAAGAAGACTGTCTATCTCGATGGCGCCAAGACCAGCGAGGCAACCTCGCAAGATGTCAAGTTGTGGGCACCTTCGGCGACCGAATGCCTGGGCGATGCCGAGGACATGTCTGGCGTCAATCGCGATTCCGAATGGATGGTCAAGTCCCTCAATGCCGAAGGTACACAGTATGACTATTACGAGAATCTAGGTTTAAACTGGGAAAACTCAACAGGACACGCCTATGATGCCGATGTTGAATGTCCTTATGGCATTATTTCCGCCGATGACGGCCAAGGAGGCCTGACTCTTAAAGGCGGTTACGGTCCGTTCAATTCGACGGGGTCGGGCTTTAGAAGTATTTATTATGATCCTTCTAGGCCTGATGCCGATTTGAAGTTTTTGGCCAAAATGGGTGATCAGGCATACTGGACCTCCAAAGCGTTCGCATGTAACAGCAATACTTGGGAGCTTGATTCTGATATTGAGAAAGTTGCAGTCATGCCCATGTTTTGCCTGACCGCTTCTTCGACTGACGATGCGTCAACGGAGTCAAATGGCGTTGCCATTCAGGACGACGTTGATGACTACAGTTGGAAGGACCTCAAGGTTATTGCAGATGAGATTGCCGCCGCAAAGGACGAAGAGTCTGCTACGGGCATTGCCAAGAAATACCATCTGGTTGGTGAGGATGGCTGTCTGAGTGCTGCGAGCTATAAGACGGTCAAGTTAAAGACGGGTGTCGAGGCTAAGGCGTATATCGCTGCTTTTAATCACGATGAGCGCTCTGACGGTAAGGGCAAGGCGGGTATCACGTTTGTGGTCGGCGATACGCCCCTGCTTACCGCCTGTATGAATCAAGACGGTTCAAACTCTGGTGGCTGGAAGGACAGCGACCTTCGCAAGGCATTGAATAAGGAGGTTCTTGCCAGCATGCCTAAGGACCTTAAGAACAACATCGTTAAGGTCAAGAAACTTACGAACAACGCTGGCGTGACAACGGATGTCTCTTCGGTGACGGAGACCGATGATTCTGTCTGGGTGCCCTCTGCGGTAGAGCTGTTTGGTAAAGAAGTGGTTGATACAAAGCTGGGGCCTCAGACCGATCAACTTGCCGTTTACGAGGCTGAGGGAGAGCAGTATGCCTTTACCTATGCCAGTTCTGATTACGCTTGGACTCGTAGTTGTGATGCCAAGAAGTCTGGCGGCTTTTGGACGTATTTAAAGACTAGCCTTAATGGCGCCGGCATGCCAAAGTCTTCCAGTGATACCTGTGGTGTCTATCCTGGCTTCTGTTTGTAGTCGCTAGCGTGACCTAAGTCTATTTGCGGACCCCCGAAGAATGCCATCTTTGGGGGTCCTTTGCTTCGCTATGTGACAGATGTTGCGCAACAGAATGCATGAATCTTGCCAGAAAATGAATACAGTAGAAGATAATGGCCGAGAGGAGATGACACGTGTTTTTGATATGACAAGGCGCGAGACGCTGGGAGTGGGTGGCTGCCGAGGGCATGCTGCTGGCTGTTCCTTTGTCGGTGATGACAGGCGACAACAAGAACGGCGACTGAAGGTTGCCGCTTTCGTTGTCTGCCGGTTTGTCTAAGTCTGTAACAACTGGACCGTTAAAAGTGGGCTAGGTATTACAGATTGAGATACTTTCGAACCGCGCCGTCCCTTTGTCTCAATCTGTAACATCTGGGACCGATTTTGCCGAGTGATTGTTACAGATTGAGATTTTCCCTTAAGGGGGATTCGAATGTCTCGATCTGTAACAGATAGACCGGAAAATGGGTTCTAACTGTTACAGATCGAGACGTTTTGGGACCGCGGCTGAGCCATTGCGGCAAAACTACCACAAAGGTGCCTGTCCCCATTGTGGTAGTTTAGGGCTCCCAGGGGCAGGGGGCTTCGATGTGGATGTGCTCGCCGGTTACGGGATGCGTGAAGGACACGCTGTGGGCGTGGAGCATCAGGCCGCAGGGGCGCGGCGTTCCGTATAGGTCGTCGCCAACCAGGGGATGATGCTCGCTTGCCAGGTGCACACGGATTTGGTGCTTGCGGCCGGTGAGCAACTCGACATCGATATACGAGCGCGCGGGCAGGCCTCGACGGCTCTTAAGGCGCTTGAGCACCTTCACGCGCGTCTGCGACGGCTTGCCGCTGGCGCCGACGCGCATTTTGCGGCTGTCGTGGCGGTCGCGGGCGATGGGCTTGTCGATGAGCTTCTCGTTCCAGTCGATTTTGCCCTCGGCGAGCGCCAGGTAGTGCTTTTCAAAAGCGTGGTCGATGACCATCTGGTCAAAGGCGGGCTGCGTCTGCTTGTCGAGCGAGAACAACACCACGCCGGTGGTGTCGCGGTCCAGGCGGTTGAGCGGCTGCATGTCGGTCGCGGCAAAGCCGTCACCCATCGCCAGCAGCAGGTCGCTGGCGTAGTCGGTGAGCGTGCGCTCGCCGGTGCCGTCGCCGTGGACGATCATGCCGGCGGGCTTGTCGATGGCCATGAGCCAGGCGTCGCAGTAAAGGACTTGAGGTTCTTCGTTCACGTGTAAGCCTTTCGGTTAGCTAATTCCCACAAACATGCAGCCCGAGGTGGCGCCGCGCAGGCGGGCAGCGGGCTTGCGGCCGGCCTGTGCTGCTTCGACGGCACGACGGACGCGGGCGACGGCACGGCCCACCTCATCTGTCTCGAGCAGCGTTCCGTCTACCATGAGACGACGCACGCCGGCATCGAGCAGCTGAGGAACCTGCGGCGTGAGGTCGATGGGGTAGGCGTCGTACAGGCGAGAGCGGCCATGGATGTCGGTGCGTACGGGCATGACCTTGCCGTCGATATTCTTGAGCGACAGCTTGCGGGCGCGCAGGCGGCAGTTAGCGCAATCGTGGATGCAGCCATTGGCCACCTGCAGGATGCAGTGCTCACTCGTCATAACGCGCGGGCGGCCGAACACAGTGATGCCCAGGGCTGCGGGCGCGGCGGCGCCGAGCGAGATGATCTCGTCGAGCGTGATCTCGGGCGAGAGCCAAAACGCACCGGCTCCGCGCTCGGCAAGCGCCTCCATGCAGGGCGTGTTGTGCACCGGCAGGCAAGAGCGAATCTCGGCCGTGGCGCCGGCATGCGCGGCCAGGGCAAGCTCAGAGATGTTGCCAATAGCGACCGTGGCGCCGGCAACAACCCATGGGTCAACGCGGAC
>CABSNS010000010.1:0-13782 GCA_902479105.1 uncultured Collinsella sp.
CCGGCTATATGCGCATGGTGCACACGCCGCTGCTGGCGGCGTTCCCCAATCGCGTGGTCAACCTGCATCCGGCGCTGCTGCCGAGCTTTACCGGTGCCCATGCGATTGACGATGCGTTTGCTCGCGGCGTCAAGGTGACCGGCGTGACCGTGCACTTTGCCAACGAGATCTACGACAACGGCCCCATCATCGCCCAGCGCGCGCTGGCTGTTGAGGAGGGCTGGGACGTCGACACGCTCGAGGAGCACATCCACGCGATTGAGCACGTGCTGTATCCCGAGGTCGTGCAGATGCTCGCCGACGGCCGCGTCCACGTGCTGGAGAGCGGCAAGGTCGCCGTGGATCCTGTGAAATAATTACCCGCTTGTAAAGGCGGTTAGGCATATCGAAGACGCCTAACCGCCTTTTTTATTGCGCTTTATGCTGCTTGATTTAGCTGGAATTGAATAGGCTGCTCTTCTTGCCTGTCAATTACAGTAGTCGACTCTCATGTGGAATGCCGAGCTTCCGGCATGAGATTATCTGGGAAAACGACCAGAAAACTTGGTATTCGGCTTCAAATTGCGCATAATTCTATTTATCATCTATTTAACATTTTGTTATCAAAAATGAGCGCAAGGAGGCTGGCTCAATGGGTGAAGCAGATGGCATGGAGCTGATTTATTCACTCGTCGGTTATCCTGATGAAACCGAGTGGCTTGAATTTAAAGAAGGCAATAGCGATCCCGTTAGAACGGGGCGTGACATCTCGGCGCTTGCCAATGCTGCCGCTTACTGCGGCCGCGCATATGCCTATAAGATCTGGGGCGTGAGCGACGGTACGCATGAGCTTGTGGGCACCCAGTTCAACCCATATCACGCAAAGGGTAAGGGAAACCAAGAGCTTTTGATGTGGCTCAAGCTTGCGCTCTCAAACAATGCGAATTACGAGTTTGCGGTTATTGATCATGAGACAAAGCACTTTGTGGTGTTGAAAGTGCACGCCGCGAGCGCTCAGCCGGTCTATTTTGATAAGACAGCCTACATTCGAGAGGGCTCTTCGACGGCAGAACTGGTTCCCGGTAGTGCACGAGAGGCGGAGCTGTGGCGTCGCTTACAGTCAGGGAACGCGGAGCTCGCTGTAGTTGAGAGAGATCTGACATCTCGAGAGGTCGCCGAAATACTAGATGTTGATGCGTATTTTGAGTTGTGCAGATTGAGAAGACCTGTCGATTTGGACGGAGTGATGCTTGCTCTTTGTGAACAAGAGCTGATTCGTCGTCAAGATAACGGCCGATATAGTGTGACGCGCTTGGGAATGCTTCTGGTGGGAAAAAAGCTCTCTCGCTACCCGGAGCTCAGGAAACGCATGCTGCGAATCGTGCGATATGCGGGAAAAGGCAGTTTTGACATTGTCGGGGATACTGAAATCGACAAGGGCTACGCTTTGGCGCTTCCACAGGCTGAACAGCTGGTCATGTCGATGATTCCGGCTGTTGAGGCACTGGATGGCGCATTTCGACGTATTCAGACGGCTTATCCTCAAAGGGCGATTCGCGAGTTACTATCAAACGCCGTGATTCATCAAGACATTGCTGACAATACGGCGGGGCCTCTTGTTGCGATTTACGACAATCGCATTGAGTTCTCTAATCCCGGGACAACGCTTATTCCGGCAGAACGAGTGCTCAACGCCCAGCCGAAAACGCGAAATTCGATGATAGCGTCCCTCATGCGCCAAATGGATCTTTGCGAAGAAGGCGGTACAGGCTGGGATTTAATCGTAGATTCGCTCGAAAAAGCCGGCATGCCTTCACCGGTTATCAAGAGTGAGGGCGGGCTGGGAACGCTCGTGACGCTCTATTGCGACTGTCCGTATACTCGAATGAAAAAAAGTGAGCGAAAAAACGCCGTGTACTGGCATGCCTGTCTTTTGTATGCCCAAGGTGAGTCGATGAGCAATCAGTCGCTGCGAGAGCGTTTTGGACTTTCCGATGAAAAGAAAAACACGGTGGCGATGTCTCGTCTAATCAAAGAGTGCCTGGAAGAGGCATTGATAAAGGAAGAGGACGAGGACGCGGGTTCCAAATACAAAAGGTATATTCCGTATTGGGCCTAAAGACAGGGAATGAAAAGAAGGAGGCGGCTTATGTCTGGTAATAACGAAGCGCTGTTTACGCCTGAGTTGGTGTTTTTTGATTGGGAGTGTGCGACGCCGGATGAGGTGTTCGCGCGGCTTGAGGGCGAGCTTGCACCACATGGCTACATTGCATCCGGTTGGCTCGATGCCGTCCGCACGCGCGAGGATGCCTATCCCACGGGTCTCGCTATGCCGGCGGCAAACATTGCCATTCCGCATACCGATCCGGGGTTTGTGGCCAAGCCCTATATCGCGGTGGTGAAGCCCGCCGCGCCCGTGACATTTAACG
The DNA here is from genome assembly GCA_902479105.1 of uncultured Collinsella sp. Lineage (GTDB taxonomy): Bacteria > Actinomycetota > Coriobacteriia > Coriobacteriales > Coriobacteriaceae > Collinsella. The sequence continues at coordinate 2,409 of CABSNS010000010.1, forward strand.
CTATGGCTGGCATGGGCGCTCCGGTGCCGGCGCAGATCGTCATCAATCTGGGCATCGCCGAGCCGGGCGGCCAGGTCGAGGCCCTGCAGGCACTCATGAACATCTTTATGGGCGCCGATGCCGCAGCCGACGTGCTCGGCCAGACCACGCCCCAGGGCATGGTCGACGCCATCCGCCGCCACTTCTAAGGTGGGGCTGAGTCGGCACTTGGGGACTGTCCCTAACTGCCGGCTGCCAGAGCTGTCCCCTTTGCACCAAAATGGTGCAGATTAATCTGTCCCCAATGCACCAAGCGTGCCGCGGGGGCTGCGTTGTGACACAATGGCGTTTGTTCGATTCGTTATGCGAAAGGCCAACTATGGCAAATAAGAAAAAGAACTCCGAGGCCGCGCCGACGCCCGAGCAGCAGGCCCGCGCTGCCTCCAGCTCTCGCAAGAAGCAGCGCAAGACGTACGTGTCTAAGACCGTCAAGATCGTTCTGGTGGTCATCGGCGTGCTGGCGATGCTGCTTTCCGTCTCGGCGATGGCGTGCTCCGGCCTTATGTCGCAGGCTGAGGACACCTCGGGCTACAAGCTGACCGGCGGTGTTGCTGCCACTATCAACGGCACCAACCTTACCGAGGACACCGTGACCAAGCAGATCATGAGCATGCGCACGTCCTACGGCTACACCAAGGATGAGGATTGGGCGCAGTATCTGGTTGACAACGACCTCACGCCCAAGAAGTACCGCAAGCAACTCATCGACTCCTACACGCAGCAGATTCTGCTTCAACAGGCACAGAAGGAGAACGGCGTGACGGTGTCGGACGAGGAGGTCGAGAAGGCTTGGAAGGACGCGTGCAAGAGTGCGGGCGGCGCCAAGACCTTTAAGAAGACCCTCAAGACCTACGGCTACACCGAGGACACCTACAAGGACTCGCTCAAGGAGAGCCTGGCACAGCAAAAGCTTAAGGATGCCGTCGCGCCCACGAGCAAGCCCAAGGACAGCGAGATTGTCGATTACATCAACGAGAATCTGTCTAACTACAACGATGCTCGCCGCTCGTCGAACATCCTGATCAAGGTTGATTCCGACGCCTCCGACGAGGACAAGGCTGCCGCCAAGGCCAAGGCGCAGGAGTGCCTGGACAAGATCAACTCCGGTGAGCTGAGCTTTGAGGACGCCGTTGAGCAGTACTCCGAGGACACCGGTTCCAAGGAGAAGAAGGGCGATGTGGGCTGGGATAAGCTCACCACCTTTGTTGACAGCTACCAGACGGCGCTCGAGGGGCTCAACAAGAGCGACGTGAGCGGAGTCGTCGAGTCGACCTATGGTTACCACATCATCAAGTGCACCGACTACTTCCATGTCGATAATCAGGTCGATGACATCAACCAGGTGCCCGAGGCCATCAAGAAGTACGTCTCCAATGTGGTGAAGACGCAAGCGGCCAGCACTGCGTACAGCGAGTGGCTGGAGCAGTACAAGAAGGATGCCGACATCACCGTCAGCCCCATGCCCAAGGACGTACCCTATAACGTGAGTCTGAAGGGCGTCACCAAGAGCTCGACCGACGATTCGTCGACGACTGAGTAATCATGGGACGGTGCTCGCGCGAGTGCCGCCCACGCTATTAGAGAGGATTTGCAGATGACCAACGAAGAGCTGCAGAAGGAAATGATCGCGGCCATGAAGGCCAAGGACAAGGTTCGCCTGTCCATCATTCGCCAGGTCAAGGCAGAGGTGAAGAATATCGAGGTTAACGAGCGCCGCGATGTGACCGAGGAAGACGTCAACAGCATGATCAAGCGTCTGATCAAGCAGACGAGCGAGACGCTGGAGATGTCCATCAAGGCCGGCACCGACCAGGAGCGTACCGACAACCTGACCGAGCAGGTCAAGATTCTGGAAAGCTTGCTGCCCGCGCAGGTTTCGGGCGAGGAGCTCGAGGCCCTGATCGAGCAGGTTATCGCCGAGCTGGGCGCCACGTCCAAGAAGCAGATGGGCCAGGTTATGGGTGCACTCGGCAAGGCCACCGGCGGCAACTTCGATAAGCCGGCAGCAGCAAAGATCGTCGGCGCAAAGCTGGCGTAATTTGTTACGCGGTTTTACCAAACCGCGTAACGGCTCGACGCTGCAAACCCGTACACGCGGCAATCTGACGTTCAATTTCAAAGGCGCGACCATAAGGTCTGCGCCCTTTCATTTCACGTCACCTTGCTCGCGTGTACGGGTTTTCGCTGACTTATGCTCAACAAGGGCGGTTGGAGGAAGGGCGTCCCCCGCGGGCGCTCATTGGGGACAGACTTAAATGAGTGGGTGGAAGGTTGCGGGTTCTTTACGGGAATGTAGTGTGGGCTGCGGAAACGTGGTTCTTTCCGTACAATAGTTCAACTCGTGTAAACGCAGGGAAGGGACATTCATGGCAGACATGATCGAGATCAAGCATCTCAACAAGTACTTTGGCGACCTGCATGTGCTCAAAGATATCAATCTCACCGTCAAGCGCGGTGAGAAGCTCGTAATGATCGGGCCTTCCGGCTCGGGTAAGTCGACGCTCATCCGTTGCGTCGATTATCTGGAGGAACCCACGTCGGGCGAGGTCGTCATCGACGGTACGCCGCTCACCAAAAAGAACCACCTGGAGATGGCTCGCAAGTATAGTTCCATGGTGTTTCAGCAGTTCAACCTGTATCCCAACATGACGGTGCTGGGCAACCTGACGCTCGCGCCCATCAAACTGCAAAAGAAGAGCAAGGAGGAGGCGACCGAGATCGCCATCGCCGCGCTCAAGCGCGTTGGCATGGCGCATAAGGCCGGCGAGTATCCGCAGAACCTCTCGGGCGGTCAGCAGCAGCGCATCGCCATCGCCCGTGCCCTGTGCACCAAGCAGCCCATCATCCTGTTTGACGAGCCAACCTCGGCACTCGACCCCGAGATGGTCCAGGAGGTTCTGGACGTTATGATTGAGCTCGCGCAGGAGGACATCACCATGATCTGCGTGACGCACGAGATGGGCTTTGCGCGCCAGGTGGCCGACCGCGTCATCTTTATGGAGGACGGCCGCATCCTGGAGGAGGGCACGCCCGAGCACTTCTTTGATAACCCCGAGAACCCGCGCTGCCGCGAGTTCCTGTCCAAGATTCTGCACTAGGCGCGGTGATGGACATGACGGATATGACGAGGGCGGCCGTGTCGCGCCGTCATTTTTTGCAGCTGGCTGGCGCCGGCATGCTTGCGCTGACGGGGACCGCGCTTACCGGTTGCGGCAACTCCACCAGCGGCGAGGGCTCCGACAAGGGGTCTAAGCTTGCGGCTATCAAGTCGCGTGGCCATCTGAATGCCGGCGTTAAGAAGGACGTTCCCGGCTATGGATATTACGACACTGCCAAGGGTCGCTTTGAGGGCATGGAAGTCGATTTGTGCTACCAGATCGCCGCTGCCGTCTTTGGCGTGAGCTACAAGGAGGCCCGTGCCCAGGAACTTGTCGAGTTTACCGACGTAACGCCCAAGACGCGCGGTCCGCTGATCGATAACGGCCAACTCGACGTGGTCGCGGCGACCTACACCATCACCGACGAGCGCAAGAAGAGCTGGGATTTCTCGACGCCGTACCGCACCGACTACGTGGGACTCATGGTCAAGAAGCGCTCGGGTTTTACCTCGATTGAGGACCTGGACGGCAAGGTCATTGGCGTAAGCCAGGGTGCCACCACGCAGGGCCTGATCGAGCAGATGATCAAGGACAACGGCTTTAGCTGCAAGCCCGAGTTTAGGGCCTTTAGCGGCTACCCCATCATCAAGAGTTCGCTCGACGCCGGCAATATCGACGTCTTTGCCATGGACCGCTCCACGCTGGCCGGTTACATGAACGAGACCGTTGAGCTGCTGCAGCCCGAGGTCAAGTTTGGCGAGCAGGGCTACGGCGTGGCGACCAAGAAGGGCTGCGACCTTTCGGCCGTGGTCGATCAGGTGATTTGCGATCGCCTGGCCGACGGCTGGCTCGACCAAGAGGTCAAGACCTGGGGTCTTGTATAGGCGCATCGTCCAAGGAAGGAATCAAATGCTCGAAGGATTATTTGACGCCGACCGTTGGTCGACGACATTTCAAAACATGGGGCCCTTCTGGGAGGGCTTTGGCGTGACGCTGCAGGTGGTCGTTGCCGGTCTGCTGCTGTCGCTGGTGCTGGGCACGCTGCTGGGCGTGTTCTCTACCACTCGTTCGCGCGTGCTGCGCGCCATAAGTCGCGTGTACGTGGAGTTTTACCAGAACACCCCGTTGCCCGTGCAGGTGCTCTTTATGTACATGGCCGGTCCGCAGTTTTTGCAGGCCATAACCGGTGCCGACCAGCCGGTGCGCATCGCTCCGTTCGTGCTGGGCTTCTTGGGCGTGGGCCTGTATCACGCGGCCTACATTTCGGAGGTCATCCGCACTGGTATCGAGGCGGTTCCGCGCGGTCAGATGGAAGCGGCCCAGAGCCAGGGCTTCACCCGTGCGCAGGCGTACTGGTACATCGTGCTGCCCCAGACGTTCAAGATCATTTTGCCGCCGCTGTGTAACCAGGCGCTCAACCTGGTCAAGAACACGTCGGTGCTGGCGCTTGTCGCCGGTGGCGACCTTATGTACCGTTCCGACAACTTTGTGAGTCTGTACGGTTACCTGCAGGGATACATCGTCTGCTGCCTTATGTACTTCATCATCTGCTTTCCGCTCGCCATGCTGGTGCAGTGGCTCGAGCGCCGCTCCAAGGAGCGTCCGCGCGGCGTGAGCCTGGCCGAGCTGGGGCTCGACAACGTAGAGGAGGCCTAGCGCATGGAAATCTTCAACGCGACCAACCTGCTCTACATTTGGGGCGGCTTTGTTAAGACGATCGAGATCTCGGCGCTGTCGATCTTTTTCTCGCTCATCTTTGGCACGGTGCTGGCGCTTGTTAAAAGCTATGCGCCACGCCCGTTCCGTATTTTGGTGAGCGCCTATATTGAGCTGTTCCGTTGCACACCGAACCTGCTGTGGATCCTGTTTATCTACTTTACGGTGCAGGGTTTGGACATTGTGATTTCGACCATCGCCTTTACGCTGTTTACCAGCGCTGTTATGGCCGAGATTGTGCGCGGCGGCCTCAACTCGATTCCGCGCGGCCAGTTTGAGGCGGCGCAGAGCCAGGGCTTCGGCTTCTTTGCCACCATGCGCTACATCATTTTGCCGCAGACGTTTAAGACGATCATTCCGGCGCTGTTTAGCCAGTGCACGACCGTCATTAAGGACAGCTCGTATCTTTCGGGTATTAACGTGGCCGAGCTCATGTACACGGCAAACGTCGTGATGGCCCACGCGATCGACCTGTCGCAGGTGCTTATGCTCTACGGCCTGGTGTTTGCGATGTACTTTGTGCTCAACTTTGGTATCTCGCTGCTGGTGAGGGCATATCAACGCCGTATCGTAGCCGCATAGTCCTGCTTCCCCAAGCACGGCACCTTGCCCCTCAATCGTCGCTTGCGTACATTTAGTACGCGGCGCTCCTCTTTCGGGGCAATCTGCCGCACTTGGGAAACCAGGACGAAGGTGGGGACAAAATGGGAATCAGGGATTGCCTATTTCTCATTTGTTAGAAAGGAATCGCGATGAGCGATCTGGAGAACAAGAAGAATCCTGTGGTCATTACCATCGCGCGCGACTTTGGCGCCGAGGGCCACGAGATTGGTCGTATCCTCGCCGATGAGCTGGGGATTCCGCTGTACGATAACGAGCTGCTGGTGCGTGCTTCGCTGCGCGCGGGCGAGTCGCTCGACAAGATGGCCGCCTACGACGAGCGCCTGGCCGTGGAGAACATGGCGTTTCTGCCCGACCGCTACGATGCGCGTTCGTACTCGGATAAGTTGTTCCAAAAGATGAGCCAGGTGATTTTGGATCTGGGCGAGACCGAGAGCTGCATTATCGAAGGCCGTCTGTCCGATTACCTGCTGCGCAACAACCCCAATCACATTGCCGTGCTGGTGACCGCGCCCTTTGAGGATCGCGTCGAGATCGTGCGCAAGAAGCGCGGCCTTAACAAAAAGAAGGGCGCCAAGCTGGTCAAGCAGCAGCAGAAGGCGCGCGAGGCGTTCTATAAGCGCTATAGCGCCGGAAAGTGGAAGATGACGAGCGGCAAGGATATCGTCGTCAACCGCGCCAAGCTGGGCCGCGAGGGTTGCAAAGACGTTATCGCCGCTGCCTACCGCTACAAAGTGGCGCAGCTCGAAGGCTAACCAACCAAAACCACCGCAAAGGTGCCTGTGAACTGCGCCCTTTGTGGTGGTTTTTGTTTTAGGCAGAGAAAGTCAACTGGTTCTGCCGTGGCCGATCGCTCAAAGAACTCAAGGATGCTCAAAAAACTCAAAGATACTCAAATACTTAAAGATTGTAGGGGCATAATTAAGTTATATGAGTTAAAGGGAGGCTTTATGGCGGCACCGACGGCGTACAGGCAGGCAAATCCATTCACGCCGATGTTCGGACGTGTACCGGCGTATATGGCCGGCCGTGAGCAAATCATCGATGATATGGTGCTGGCGTTTGAAAATGACGACTCCGATCCCAATCTTTGCTCGGTTTTCTATGGTGCGCGTGGTACAGGTAAAACGGCGCTTTTGGCATATCTGTCGTACCGCGCCCAGCAAGAGGGCTGGATTACAGCGAATGTGACGGCCTCGGAGGGGATGCTCGAAGATATTTTGCAGCGCCTCAACGAATCAGCCGCCCATCTGATCGAAAAGCCCGCTTCTAGGCGTGTGAACAGTGTCGGCATTGCCCCCGTAGGAAGCATGAGCTGGGAAAACATCGATGTTGAATTTGAGGGCGCTAACTGGCGTACTAAGATGAACGCTTTGTTTGCTCAGCTTGAAGCGACTGACACTGGGGTGCTTATCGCCGTTGACGAAGTGGATGCATCGTTTGCGCAAATGACGGAGCTTGTTACTACTTACCAGCACTTTGTAAGCGAGAATAAAAAGGTAGCTTTGCTTATGGCGGGGCTGCCGTTTCGCGTGCTGGCGCTGCTGACGGGGAAATCGACATCGTTTCTTCGTCGCGCGGCTCAACATTCGCTGGGATCAATTTCACCGACTGAGGTAAAAGAAGCGTTTCGACTAACGATTGAGGACGGCGGCAAGACGATTTCTGATGAGGCGATCGACCTCGCTGCCAAGGCGATCGATGGCTTTCCGTTTATGTTCCAGTTGGTGGGTTATCGGGCATGGAATGCTTCGCGCCAAGCCTCCGAGGTTTCTATTGAGGATGTCGAACGAGGCGCGAAACTTGCGCAAGAGGAGCTGGAATCGCGAGTTTTCGCTTCAACAGCGGCGGAACTTTCACGAGGGGACCTTGAATTTCTTCGTGCAATGAATCCGGTTGGGACGACGACCAGGCAAGAGCTGACAGCGAGGCTTAAGAAGAGTTCCGGTTCGATTTCAACGTATAAAAAGCGTCTGGTAGAGGCTGGGGTAATTGAAGAGCCTCTACAAGGACGTTTTGAGTTTGCATTGCCAGGCTTCGGCCGATATGTGGCATCGCTTTACTAGAGGGGCGTTGCTGCGAAAGATCGCTTCGTGTCCCTTTGCCGTCTCGATCTGTAACAACAAGCCTGCTTTTAGGGGCCTATCTGTTACAGACTGAGACAAGCTGGCAGAGCGACCTTCTGTTCCGCTCAAACCACCGCAAAGGGGCCTTTGTGGTGGTTTTTGTTTTAGGCCGAGGGGAAGGCCTTGGTGAGACCGACGCGCGTCTGCGTGTCGGTCTTTTGGTAGATGGAGCTCAGGTGGCGCTGGACCATGCGCATCGAGATGCCGAGCTCCTCGGCGACCTGCTTGAGTGGGCGTTCATCCTGGGTTACGGCTATGAGCACGTCAACTTCGCGCGGGGTGAGAGCGTGGTTGGCGATGAAGGCCTGGCGCTGCTCCTCGATGGTGGGGGCGGCGAGTGCTTCTTCTGCCAGCTGTTCTCGCTCGCGCTCCTGCTCGGTTTGGGGCAGGCGGAACAAGCCGGCTGCCACGAATGCCGCGCAGGCAGCGACGAGCAAAACGAGCGCGCCGATCATGATGAGGGCGACATTGCCCGAGGTCACAAGTGCCAGCGAGACGCCCGACATAGTGAACGCGCACACGTTGTTGGCGGCGCGGCCCATGCCAGCCCACAGTGCGGGCGTGTGCATGCGCGGCGCCAGCTGCGTAAACGTGGCGGTAAAGAACGTGACGAAGAAGCCCGAACTTAGATAAAAGACGACAAGGCCTAGGTTGGGGTCGGCGCCGGCTTCCACGGCCAAGATCGAGATGGTGGAAAGTACCGTGACGCCGAGCATGATGAGGCCCATGTAGCGACGCTCGGCAAGATCAAAGACGATACCGGCGACGAGACCGCTCGCCGCCAAAAAGAGGCGCGGCCAGGTCTGTACGGCGATGGTGCCGCGGGCGTTGGAGAACGTGACGACGTTATCGAGCGTCGAGAACAGGCAGGCGAGAATCATGACGAGCGCGATACTCCAGCACGCCTGCTTGGCGAGGGCGTGCGAGGGCTCGGCAAAGGGATTGATGGTGGGGCTGGAGTTCTCGGCGGCCTTTTGGGGAACGACGCTGAGGACGGAGATGGCGATCGTCGCTGTGCCAAGGACGATGAGCTCTGCGATGCCGCCGCAATCGAGCAGGTTGATGGCGAACTGCATCAGGATGCCCGCGGCATAGGCCGCTCCTGCGCCGGTGGCGAGCTTGGGGTCATCCTGGAATGTCAACGAAAAGGCGTGGTGCGCTGCGGCACCCAGCAGGCCGAGTCCAAAGAACGCCACGCAGCCCAGAATCTCGAGCACAAGCGAGGCCGTAGGGAACTGAATTTGGGTCAGGCCCACGATGACGATAGGGACGGCGGCGGCGTTGACGGCTGCCAGCGAGTGGCCTTTGCGCTGTGCGAGCCCGAGCAGCGGCGCGTATCCGATAAAGCCGAGTACACTCGCGCCCAGAATAAAGCCCTGTGCGATCACAACGCGTTCGGCACCGGCAAGCAGCCCGACATTGATATCGAAGCGAAACTCGGCGGCAAGGAAGGCGAAGGTGAAGAGCGCGAGTGCCAGAAGCGCGTTGATTTTAGGCCTGCTCAGGTTCAAGGACGGTCCTTTGGGTGGACGAGTAATCGTGTCCTCGATTGTAGCGTTCCCGGGACGAGTGTGGCGACAATGAAATCATATTGAATTAAACCGCAGGTAGAGACCTAGGTTCGCATCTACGAACCTAGGCATACGGAGTCATTTGGCACATCTTGGTGGTACAGAACCACCACAAAGGGGACAGGCACTTTTGTGGTGGTATGTCCCTACGACCAAGGAGGCCGTTATGAACGGAAGGCACTTCGATAAGCAAACTCAGCGTGAGCGCACCTGCTCGCTGGCTCACGGTACTTGGCGTTGTGTGGGTGCCAAAATAGCTTGCGCCGGCGCGTGTGCGCTTATGGTCGGCCAGCTGCTACTGCCGAGCGTGGCACTGGCGACGGAATGTGCCGATCCTGTCGCTGCAGCGAGCGAGGCTGCCGCAGTTCCGGCGACGCCGACGGTTGTGGAGGATACGGCCGCAACGACCGCGCCTGCAACCGATGCTGCTCCGGCGGCGCAAGCCACCGCTGAGCCTCAGCAGACGGCCCCGACTGGCGCCACCGATGAATCCAACGATGCGGCACCCGCTGAACAAAATACTCCCAGCGACAACGCCGCCACTCCGGCAAGCGACGCCATCATGCCCTGCGGCGTGACCGATGTGACAGGCGGGAGCGGCGTTAGGGTCAATACGACCGTGGTTCCCCACTACACGGACTGCGCGCTTCCGAGCAATGTCACACTCGAAAAGGGCCAGTCGTATACCTATGATTTTCCCGATGTTGAGGGCGGCATGCCGGATGAGCCACTCTGCGAACTTATCGAAACCAAGTACTACCGGGCCGATGCTGCTTCGGGCACCCTGGCTGAAGTCCAGGACACATCTATGTCCGATGTGACGGCTCACTTTGAGCCTGTTGGCGATCACATGAGGCTGACGCTGACTTTTACGGGTGGCGCGGCAGGCGGCTCGTATCGACTCACGCGCAACGAGGTTCTTTATATTGGCGCGGCACTGGAGTATACCGGAACTGACTATGAAGGCAGCTCGACTACCCTCAACGAAACCAGGGACGACTATTACCTCCGCTACGCCATCAATAGCGAAATTACGCTCGTTGCGTCAGAAAACGAAGCCCTCCATAACCTGGACGTCAACGACGTGAAGACTGACTACGCGCCCGGCGAGGCGCCGCGTGCGACCGCGACGATTCCTGCCGCCGATGCCGATAAGTATGAGATCGCCTATGAGTGCTGGGAAGAGATGGACGGCAGCGACCCCACCGAGCTCACGCCCGTTGCCTTCTGGTATTCCGACCCTGCCAAGTATCCGACGGGCGCGAGGAGGATCGAGCACTTCGAAGAGGGCAAGTTCTACATGTACTCCGTTGAGCTGAGGCTCAAGGGCGACAATACCGTGGCCGATGACTGCAATATGAACGTCAACGGTCATTGGGTGCACCATATAAAGACCGTCAACGGCGTCTTCGCGCCAAACGCTGGCAATATGTTGTGCGAGGCTCCGATTGATGAGTGGCGGGCAATCGACCTTATCGAGATTAACGGTGCCGTGACCACCTTTAAGGCGGGCGACAGACCGGTCTTTACGGCGGGTACTCCGGTGGATTCGAACTCCGTCCTTCAGTGTGAGTTCTGGACGGGGAGCGACGGCAGTGAGGTGAATTCCATCGAGTTTTGGGACCAGCACATAACCAACCACATCGACGCCTTTAAGCCCGGCGTGACCTATCGCTACGGCCTGTACTTTAAGCCGGCGCGCGGTTTCTACTTTACGCCCAATACCAAGCTGAAGATCAATGAGGTTGAGTGCGGCTATCAGGTGGGCGAGGCAAGTGAGGTTGATCCTGAGAGCGGTTGGATTTACACCCTGTGGCTGAACACCAATCTGACGTTTACGCCTGAGACTACGCCTACTCCCGATCCGCAGCCCACGCCGGATCCCAACCCGACGCCGCGGCCTGAGACTAAGCCCGAGACCAAACCTGAAGCTAAGCCCTCGGCCAAGCCGGCTACGACCACCACGGTGAGCAAGACGGTTGAGAAAACCACGTCGGCCAAGAAGCCCGATACCGCTCTAGTCGCCACGGGCGACAGCACCGCAATGACGGTCGCTGCTCTGGGCATCACCGGCGCGACCGTAGCCGCTGCCGGCATCGCCGCGACCAAGCGCCACAAGCGTTAGGTTTTGGCGACAGCGCCCATCCTCGGCTTTAGCAAAATCTCAATCTGTAACACCAAACTGTCCAAAACGGCTCTAGAT
>CABSNS010000011.1:0-13238 GCA_902479105.1 uncultured Collinsella sp.
GGCTGTAGGCGCCTTCCACGCCCTGACAGGCGACGGAGGCCGTTTGAGGGAAGGGCGTATCGAAGGCTGCGGCCGTGGCATGGGCCTTTTGCGACACCGTGATGCCCTTGAGCTCGTTGATGTAGCGCTGCTGCTCGGCCTTGCTCATGCTCATGAGGAGACGAAACAGGGCGATAGTCTGGGCCTCGTAGCGCTCGGGCGCGCGGCTGGCGAGGTTGTTGAGTTTGGAGCGCTCGCGGGCGGGGTCGAAGACGGCCTTGCCCATCTCGATTTTTGACTTGGCGACCTCGGTGGCAATGTCCATGCGCTCGACAAAGCTATTGAGGAGCGTGGTATCGATGCCGTCGATGGCCTGGCGGATGTCAGCAAGGTCCATGGAGACCCCTTTCGTGAATGGTTGCCTGGGGTAGTTAATTTGGGACGGGGCTTTTTTAGCTACTCTTTGACTGTCGACGAATCGATGGATGCCAGGGCAAATATCAACTGGCATATGGGGGTAGCAAAAAAGCCCCGTCCCAAATTAACTACCCTTGGGGTGGGTGGACTAAAGCTGTCCGGCGTCCTCGAGGAGGGCGTCCCAGATGGCGAGCGCCGCGGCTGCTTCGGCTACGGGGACGGCGCGTGGGACGATGCAGGGATCGTGACGGCCGTGGACCGAGAGCTCGGCATTTTCCATAGCGTCCATGTCCACCGTCTGCTGCTCGCGGCCGATGGAAGGTGTCGGCTTTACGGCCATGCGCCACATGACAGGCGCGCCGGTTGAGATGCCGCCCAAGATGCCGCCGGCGTTATTGGACTCGACCTCGATCTTGCCGGTCTCGGCGTCGATGCGATACGGATCGTTGTTCTCGCTGCCGCGCATGGCGGCGACGGCAAAGCCCATACCAAACTCCACGCCCTTCACGGCGGGAATCCCAAACGCGATCTGCGCGATGCGGTTCTCGATGCCGTCGAACATGGGGTCGCCGATGCCCGCAGGCAGGCCGTAGATGCCGCACTCCACGATGCCACCGATGCTGTCGAGTTCATCGCGTGCGGCCAGAATCTCCTCGCGCATGCGGCCCGCAGCGGCGGCGTCAATGCAGGGCAGGTCGTTGGTAAGGATTGCCTTGCGGTCGGCCTCGCGATAGACCATGTCGTCCATCGGCAGGTCGGAGATACCGCCGATCTGCGCGACGTGCGCCATGACCTTGATGCCACGGGCCTCGAGTGCCTGCAGCGCAATACCGCCGGCGATGCATAAGGGGGCCGTTAGGCGACCCGAGAAGTGCCCGCCGCCGGCGACGTCGTGCATGTTGTGGTACTTCACGCGGGCTGGGAAGTCTGCGTGCCCGGGGCGGGGCTTGCTACGCAGTTCGGAATAGTCCTTGGAGCGCGTGTTGGTGTTCTCAATGATCGCTGCGATGGGTGCGCCGGTGGTGTGTCCATCGACCACGCCGGCGATGATGTGCGCGGCGTCGGCCTCGCGTCGCTTTGTTGCGGTCTCGTCGCGACCGGGGGCGCGACGGTCCAAAAAGGCCTGCAGCTGCTCCTGGTCAATGGCAATACCGGCGGGTATGCCGTCGAGCGAGCAGCCGATGGCGGGGGAGTGCGACTGGCCGAAGATGCTCAGATGTAAAACGTTGCCAAAGGTCGAGGACATGCTATTCCTCCTCGAGCGTGACGTTGCCGCCCAGCAGGCGGTAGTGGTCGAAGAAATCGGGATAGGACTTGTTGACAGCCTCGGCGCCGTGGATCACAACTTCGCCGGTGGCACGGCTCGCGGCGATAGCGGCCATCATGGCGATACGATGGTCGTTGTGCGAATCGACCTCTCCGCCGGTAAAGGCATCGACACCCTTGATGATGAGGTCGTCGCCGGCAATGCGCACCTGTGCGCCCAGCGCGGTGAGCTCACGGGTGGTGGTGACCAAGCGATCGGATTCCTTGATGCGCAGGCGGGCGCAGTCGCGGATGAACGTGCGGCCCTGCGCCAGTGATGCCACGGCAGAGATGACGGGCACCAGGTCGGGAATGTCGTGGGCGCTCATCTCGAAGCCGGCGAGCTTGTCGGACTGCACGGTGGCGGCGTTGGTGGAGCGCACGATGCGGGCGCCAAAGCGTGAAAGCGCGGCGAGCACGTTGCGGTCGCCCTGCGCGGAGCTCAGCGACACGCCTTCCACGGTGATGGGGTCGGTGCCGATGGCACCGGCGCACAGCCAAAAGGCCGCATTGGACCAATCGCCCTCGACGGCAACGCTGCCGGGCGTGCGGTACGAGCCGCTGTTTACGCGGAAGTTTGTGACCTCAGGCTTGCCATTCTTGGCGGGGATGCGCTCGACGTTGACCTCGACGCCGAAGGCCTTCATGGCCTGGATCGTCAGGTTGATGTAGGGGCGGCTCTCGATGAGTCCGGTCACCTGCACGCAGGAGGGCTGGGACAGCAGCGGGGCCGCCAACAGCAGGCCCGAGATGTACTGCGAGCTCACATTGCCCGGCAGCACAAAGGTGCCCGGGCGCATGCGGCCGCTCGTCTTGAGCGGAAAGCCGCCCAGACCCTGCAGGTCGCAGCCGGCGGCGATGATCTCGTCCGAGAGCGGGGAGAGCGGGCGGGCGCCCAGACGGCCCTGGCCCACAAACGTGGCCTCTGCTCCCAGCGCGCAGGCGACGGGCAGCATAAAGCGGAGCGTGGAGCCGCTCTCGCCGCAGTCGAGTCTGCCGCCGGCAAGGGCCTTGAGCAGGCCAAACTCAATACTCTTCATGGTGGGATGGACTTGGAAGCCATCCTCGACGGTCTCGATGCGAGCGCCCAGTGCCGTAAGGCAGCGCACCGTGGCCTCGATGTCGGCGCAGGTGGTATTGCAGGTGACGTGCGTCTCGCCGTTGGCGAGTGCGGCGCAGATGATCAGGCGGTGCGCCATCGACTTGGACGCGATGGCGGGAACAGTGCCCTTGAGCGGGGACGGGGTGATGCGGGCTAGCATGCGGAAGCGTCTCCCTTCTGGCCGAGGCCCTCGGCAATTAAATCGTGGAAGGTGGAAAGCAGCGTGCGGTCGATGCTGCAACGGCCAATGCCGTGCGGAATTACCAGGTCGATGGTGTCGCCCGCGCGCTTTTTATCGTGGAGTGCCTCGGCAAAGACGGCGTCGGCGGAAAGCTCGCAGCGGGTCTTGAGGCCGTGGCGTGCACAAAGCTCCTCAATACGTCCGGGCAGCTCGGCGTCGCAGACGCCGTGCAGGGCCGCGGCGCGCGTGATGATGCCCATGCCAATCGACACGCAGTTGCCGTGGCCGAGCTCAAAGTGCTCGCAGGCCTCGACAGCGTGTCCGGCGCTGTGTCCAAAGTTGAGGAGCTTGCGCTGGTTGGACTCGCGCTCGTCGGCGACAACCACGGCGCGTTTAATGTCGATATTGCGGGCGATGATGAGCGCCACACGGGCCACGTCCTGGTTGAGGAGCTCCAGCGTGAGCGGGGTCTTCTCCAGCTCGGTGAAAAGCTCGGGGTCGGCGATCACGGCGTGCTTGACGACCTCTCCGCAGCCGTCGGCGAACTGCTCGGGCGTGAGGGTGGCGAGACACCCTACGTCGGCAATAACCACACTCGGCTGCCAAAAGGCGCCGGCCAGGTTTTTGCCGGCTGCAAGGTCGATGGCCGTCTTGCCGCCCACCGACGAATCAACCATAGCGAGCAGGCTCGTGGGGATCTGCACAAACTTGCAGCCGCGCATGTAGGTGGCGGCCACAAAGCCAGCCACGTCGCCCACAACGCCGCCACCGAGTGCCACGATCACGTCGGAGCGTGAAAGCTCATGCTCGGCCACAAACTCCAGGATGCCAATGTAGGTCTCGGCGCGCTTGTGGGCCTCGCCGGCCTCGAAGGTGCAGACACTCACCGCATAGCCCGCGGCCTCCAGGCTCTGCTTAACGGGCATCTGGTAGAGCGGGCCCACGTTGGTGTCCGTCACAATGACGGCGCGCGATCCGCCGGCGGTGGCGCGGATGAGCGGGCCCGCCTGCTCCAGCAAAAACGTGCCCACGTGTACCTGGTAGGGGCGCGCGGTGTCGATATCGATGGTAATCGCCATAAGCTTTGGTCCTTTCGACCTGGCGTGGTGGATGATCTAGCGGGAGGCCTCGTCGTCGAGCGCGCGTTTGATACGGTCGCCCTCGGCAAGAAGATTCTCCAGATAGCGCTGGTCGCGGTCTTTGAGCGCTCGGCTGTAAGCTCCGAGCGCCTCGATCAGATGGTCGATCTCGAAGGCGAGCGCGTCGGCGTCGTCGATCATGAGCTCCGACCACATCTGGGGGTTGAGGTGCGCCACGCGGGTAAGGTCGCGGTAGCTACCGGCCGAAAAGCCGTGGTGGACCTGGGCGGTCGGGCTTTTAACGTAGGCGTTTGAGACGACGTGCGCGAGCTGGCTCGTAAAGGCAATCACGCGGTCGTGCTCGGCGGCGCTGGTCACGCTGAACTTGCCAAAGCCTAAGGGTCGCACCATTTCGCGCACCTGGCCTAAAAGCTCGAGCTTAAGGGCATCGTCCACCGCGGGCGGTACGAGCACCAGCGGGGCGCCCTGGAACAGGTCGGCACGGGAGTGAGCGTAGCCCGAGAACTGGGTGCCCGCCATGGGGTGCGCGCCCACAAAGTAAAAACCGTGCTCGCGGGCGAGCTCAAAGGCGCGCTCGCACACGATGCCCTTCACGCCCACGGTGTCAATCACCACGGGACCCATGACGGCCTCGGTATCGGTGGCGTCGGCGAGCGCTTGGGCGTGCGCCTCGAGCCACTCGATGCAGGCCTCGGGGTAGCAGGCCAGCACGATGATGTCGCACTCGCCGAGTGTCTCGTCGTTGAGCTCGCCGGCGACGGTGCCCATGCTGGCGGCCGTCATGACGTCATCGTCGGGGTCCCAGGCCAGCACGCGGACGCCCGCCTGCGCATAGCCGCGGGCAAAGCTGCCGCCGATGAGGCCCAGGCCCACGATGCCGGCGCACTTGGGGCCGCCCTGGTTAACGCGTGCGTTTCTCACCGTACCCATGGGCTACTCCATGGTCTCTTGGCAGACGACCTCGCGGATGGCGCGGATGCGGCGCATGGTGTCGTCGAACTGGTCGGGGGTGAGGGCCTGAGCGCCGTCGGACCATGCGCGGCTGGGCTCGTCGTGGACTTCGATCTCCAGACCGTTGGCGCCGCAGGCGGTCGCCGCGAGCGCCATGGGCTCAACGTAGCGGGTGTAGCCGGTGGCGTGGCTGGGGTCGGCAACGACGGGCAGGTGCGACAGGTGGTGCAGCACCGGCACGGCGTTAAGGTCGAAGGTGTTGCGGGTGCGGGTCTCGAAGGTGCGGATACCGCGCTCGCACAGGATAACGTTGTCGTTGCCCTCGCTCATGATGTACTCGGCAGCCATGAGCAGCTCGTCGATCGTGCCGGACATGCCGCGCTTGAGCAGAATCGGGGTCTGGGTCTTGCCGACCTCCTTGAGCAGGGGGAAGTTCTGGGCGTTGCGGGCGCCGATCTGCATGACGTCAATCTTCTTGTCCAAGAAGACCTGCACGTCGCGCGGGTCCATGATCTCGGTGACGATCGGCATGTCGAGCTCGGCCGAGGCCTCGCATAGCAGGTCCAGACCGGCGGGGCCCATGCCCTGGTAGGCGTACGGAGAAGTGCGGGGCTTGTAGGCGCCGCCGCGCAGCATCGTGGCGCCGGCAGCCTTCACGCGACGGGCGATGCGGATGAGGTTCTCGCCCTCGACGGAGCAGGGGCCGGCGATGACCTGGAACTGGTCGCCACCGATCTTGACGCCGTGACCGCAGTCGATGACGGAGTCCTCGGGGTGGAACTTGCGGTTGGCACGCTTAAAAGGCTCGGAGACGCGTTGCACGCGCTCGACGACATCCATGGATTCGAGCAGGAACGGGTCGATCTTGGTCGTATCGCCCACCAGGCCGATGATGGTCTCGTTCTCGCCGCGCGAGACATCGGTCTTCAGGCCCTTTTTCTCAATCCAGCTGACGATATGGCTGACGGCCTCGTCGCTGGCGCTCTGCTTTAAAATAGCAATCATGGTGTGCCTCTCACCTCGATGGATAACCCTTGCAAAAACGGCCCGCATCGCGAGCCGTGTATATATGGTGCATGAGAGTTTATACTATCTGACTCGCTTTTGCCTTCTAAAGTGGGCCGTTGCGCCGCGTCTTCCTCGGAATTGCAAAGCTTTTTCTTTTATTTTGATAGCCCGTGGTGCACTTGGGTATAATGCCAAACGTTGGCCCTATTAGCTCAGGGGATTAGAGCGTCTGCCTCCGGAGCAGAAGGCCGTTGGTTCGAATCCAACATGGGGCACCATCGAACGTAAGACCGTCCGAACCTCGCATGGTCCGGGCGGTTTTTCTTATACCGACGCGACGTGATGGGACGTGGTATGGCAGCAACGGATATCGAGCGCGGACTCTCGACCGCCGAGGTCGAGGAGCACATCGCCGCCGGTAAGATCAACCGCAACATGGAGCTCAAGACCAAGTCGGTCAAAGAGCTCATCATCGAGAACCTCTGCACGCTGTTCAATTTGATCAACGTGATCTTGGCGTTCCTGGTCATTTTGACCGGTTCGTTTAAGAATCTAACGTTCCTGTTCGTAGTGTTCCTCAATACCGCTATTGGCGTCATCCAGTCCATGCGTTCCAAGAAGATGGTCGATAAGCTCACGCTGCTGACCTCCAAGAAGGCCATCGCGGTGCGCGACGGTGCCGAGGTGGAGCTCGACCTGGACCAGATCGTGCTCGACGACATCATCCGCCTGGGGCGCGGCGATCAGATTCCCGCTGACGCCGTGGTGGTTTCGGGCGAGGCGCTCGTGAACGAGAGCCTACTGACGGGCGAGAGCGACCTTATCAAGAAACAGCCCGGTTCCGAGCTCATGAGCGGCAGCTTTATCGACTCGGGCCTGCTGCGTGCCCGCGTGATCCATGTCGGCGCCGACAACTACGTGGCCAAAATTAATAACGAGACCAAGTACGTCAAAAAGGTCAATTCCGAGATCATGAACGCGCTTAACGCCATCGTGCGCTTTGCGAGCATCATCATGATCCCGCTCGGTTTGGCGTTGTTTGCCTCGAGTGTGAGCGAGCTGTGGGATGCCGCGGGAACCCCGGGCGATAGCGCGCTTTCGTGGTGCTTCTCCGAGCTGTTGGCTGGTCATGTGCCTTCGTCGGCGCTGTTGTCCACGGTGGGCGCCCTGCTGGGCATGATCCCGCAAGGCCTGGTGCTGCTGACCTCGTCGGTGCTCGCCATCGCCACGGTGCGCCTGGCCCGCCGCAAGGTGCTGGCGCAGCAGCTCTACTGCATCGAGACGCTCGCTCGCGTCGACGTGCTGTGCCTGGACAAGACGGGCACCATCACGTCGGGCCGCATGGAGGTCGAGGGCACGTATCCGCTGCCGGTTGAGGGCGTGAGCCTAGACGCCGGCTCGGACGAGGCGGCTGTTCCCGTCGATACCACGGTGCTCGATTTTGCGCTGGCTAACGTGGCACGTGCGACTTCGGCCGATGCCAACGAGACCTGCCAGGCGCTGCTCAACTATTACGCCGATCGCCCGGTCGAGGTGTCTGAGCCGCTGTCGGTCATTCCGTTCTCGTCCTCCAAAAAATGGAGCGGCGCGTCGTTTTCGCAGGGCTCCTATGTGATGGGTGCGGCGCAGTTTGTGCTCTCTGATCATGTGTTTTCGCAGGTCGAGAACCGTGTCGCCGAGCTTGCCGATACCTGCCGCGTGCTCGTTGTGGCGCGCGTGGACGGCTTTACGCCCGATGGCGATATGGTGGGCGAGGCCGAGCCCGTGGGCTTTGTGACCATCCGCGACGAGATTCGTACCTCGGCGGCCGAGACCATCGGCTACTTCAACGAGCAGGGCGTGACCCTCAACGTGATCAGTGGCGACGACCCGCGTACGGTGTCGTCGATCGCGCGCGTGGTGGGCGTGCCGGGGGCGGACGCTTATGTGGACGCCACGACGCTCGATACGCCGGCCAAGCTCGATGCCGCAGTGGACCGCTACCATGTCTTTGGCCGTGTGACCCCGCAGCAGAAGCGCGAGCTCGTGCAGGCGCTCAAGCGCCGCGAGCACACCGTGGCCATGACGGGCGACGGTGTCAACGACGTGCTGGCGCTCAAGGAGGCCGACTGCTCCGTGGCCATGGCGGCCGGCTCCGATGCCGCGCGCAACGTGGCCGAGATCGTACTCGTCGACAACGACTTTGCCTCGATGCCCGCCGTGGTGGCCGAGGGCCGTCGCTCCATCAACAACCTGCAACGTTCGGCCTCGCTGTTCCTGACCAAGACGCTGTTCTCGATGGGCCTGGCGGCGCTGTGCATCGCGCTGCCGCCGTATCCCTTCGAGCCCATCCAGATGACACTCATCAACTTCTTCTGCATCGGCGCGCCGGGCTTTGTGCTGGGTTTGGAGCCCAACAATGCTCGCGTGAAGGGTGCGTTTTTGACTAACGTACTCAAGCGCGCGCTGCCGGCGTCGATTGCAGTCATTTTGGCTGCGGCGCTCGATATCTTTGTGGCGCGCGTGTTTGGCTTTAGCCAGCTCACGCTGTCTACGATGTGCCTGCTTACGTCGTGCGCGGCGAGCGTCAGCCTGATCTGGCGCATCTCGCAGCCTCTCACGCCCTTACGTGTGGTGCTCTTTGTGTTTGTAGTCGCCGGCATCCTGGTGGGCGTTATCGGATTCCCGGAGCTGCTGTCTATTGCCAACCTGTCGATGGGCCAGATGGTTATCTTGGCTGTCATCGTGGTCTTTACCTGCTCGGTGTTCTTTAAACTCGCCACGATGATGGATTCGCTCAAGCCGCGTCGTCGTCATGCCGCAACTGGTTTTGGCCGCGGTGTGCGCGTCCGCCTGGGTCGCGGTGGCGGCAAGGTGAGCTCGACGGGTTCGACGGCCGAGCGTTTTGCCAAGCGCGTCGCCGCCGACATGGCGCAGCGCCGCGAAGATCGCACCGCTCGCGAGGCCGAGGCCCGCGCACTCGAGGGCGTGGCCCAGGCCCAGCCCAAGAAAAAGAAGGGTACCGGAGCCAAGCGCTCTCGCGTGACCAAGTCCGCCCAAGGCATCAAAGTCTCGATGCCAAGCAAAAAGAAGAAGTAGCTACGCGCCCTGGCGATGTTGAATTGGTGCCTTGCTCCTGTGGGGCCGTGGCGATGTTATGCTCTAACCTCGATTGTTTGAATTGCTTCGAAAAGAGGATGCCGTGATCTGCCCGCACTGCCTTAAGACTATCGAGGACGGCGCCTCGTTTTGCCCCTACTGCAACGCCTATGTGGGTCCGGGCGACGGTCCCGAGCACACCGAGTTCGTGTTCTGTGAGGGCTGCGGTGCCCGTCTTTCTCCGCATGATCGTACGTGCCCCAAATGCGGACGCCCCGCTCCGGGTATCCTCTCCGAGGACGCGGCCGCATCTGACCTGGCAGCGGGCCGCACGGCGGGCTTTCCGCGCCTAACGCAAGAGCAGATCGATACCGAGGTGCCGCATGCGCCGGCCTCTGCCGCTGCGGTGCTTTCGGATGCCGCTGATCCTAACGAGACCTGCGTGCTGCCGGCTTTCGATAAGGATTTCGGTATTCCCAAGGTCGATATTCCCACGCCGGTTTCCCTGCATGACGATCCTCAAAAACCCAAGCGCAAGGTGCATCCCGACGAGGACGCCTATCACAAGCACAAGCGTCATATCCCCAAGCCGCTCATCGTCATCGTGGTCCTTGCAATCGTTTGCGGTGGTGCCTATTGGTTCGTGACGGCCGATCCCATGGGTGTTATGCCCGGCTTCTATGACCAGTTTGGCCAGGCTGCGCAGACGACCTTCCCTACGCGTCAAAAGGGCGAGGCGACTGAGGACGATACCAAGCAGGACGATTCTGCCGAGGTGGTCCAGGAAGAAACCGTGCTGACCGATGATCAGCTCTATACCAGGCTCGACGGTCTGTATCAGACCATCGTGTCCTACGGTGACGAGGACCAGATCGGCGAGGTCATCGATTCCTTTAACAACGGTTATCTCCGAACGCCGCTGTCCACCCGTCAGGAGCTGTCGCAGAGTGCCTACGCCCTGCGCGACCAGATCAAAAAGACGCAAGATGAGCTTAACAACCTTAAGTATCAGGACGATACGGTCTATGCGGATGACATCGCCCACTTAAAGCAGCTTGCCGAGTGGATGTACGAGCGTGTCGACGTGATCTGTCAGAGCTGGGACATCTCGCTGGCCATTCCCGATGGTGAGTCGATGAGTTCCCACCAAAGCGATATCCTGGCGCCCATCGCGCAGGGCGGCAACAGCGCACTGAACCAGTACGACGCCAATGTGGGTTCCTGGAAGCCGCAGCAGCGTTCCTAAAATTAGTTCGCCATAGTCGGCATAACCTACGTGCGCAATTGATGTAAGCCCGTGCTTATTGCTACAATTCGTACAAATATGCTTTAAACGCACGAGGAGGGAACCACATGTTTGGTTTTAAGAAAGAGCTCTACACGCCCGAGTATCAGCTTGCCGGCGACGAGTGCGCCGTTATCGAGACGTCGAAGGGTACCATCAAGGTCAAGTTTGACGGTGAGGGCGCTCCCATTCATGTCGCGAACTTCTGCGAGCTTTCCACGATGGGTTTCTATGATGGCCTTAAGTTCCATCGCTATGTGCCCGGTTTTGTCATTCAGGGCGGCGACCCCAATACCCGCGATATGTCCGGCGCCGACGTCGCTGCCGGTCTTGAGGGCCCCGACGGCATGCCCGGTACCGGTGGCCCCGGCTACTGCATCAAGGGCGAGTTTGCCACCAATCCGCGCAACAGCCATGTCGATGGTGCCCTTGCCATGGCACGCTCCATGGACCCCGATTCCGCGGGTTCGCAGTTCTACTTCTGCCTGGGTGCCCAGCATAACCTCGATTCCGGTTACACCGTCTTTGGTACCACGGTCGAGGGTCTCGATGTGATTTCGCAGCTGCGTGCCGGCGACGAGATCGTTCATGTCGAGATCGTTCACGAGTAAAGGGGACTTCCTTGAATAGCCAGCTGATCCAACAGGGCCGCGCCGCTTACCGCGCGGGTGATTTTTCCGCTGCAGCCCAGATGCTTGGGGCGGCAAAGACTCCCGATGAGATTATGGGCGAGGCCGATCACCTTCGTGGCAACGCCTTGATGCACCTGGGCATGTATGCCGAGGCTGCCGAGGCCTACGCCGCCGCCCTCAACGACGGCACCTATGGCAAGCGCGGCGCACTGCTCACCAACCGCGGAAAGGCTCTCGCCGCCGTGGGCGACTACACGACGGCCGCCCAGGCGTTCTCTGCTGCTACGCAGGACGCTTCCTATGCCACGCCGTTCAAGGCCTATCTGGGCCTGGGTAACGTGCTGTTCCAGTCGGGCGACTATGCCAACGCGGGTACTGCCTTCCGTCAGGCTGCCATCGACGGCGCCAATCCGGCTCCTGCCGCCGCACTAGGCGAGCTCGGTCGTTGCTTCATTAAGCTCGGCCGTCCGGCGGATGCCGTGGAGACCTACCGCACGGCTATCGACTTTGCCGGCCCCCGCGACGACACGCGTGCGCTCAACGCCGGCATGGGTCAGGCGCTTTCTGCCGCCGGCCGTCCCTCCGACGCACTCGACGCCTTTAACGCCGCTACTGCCGATGGCATCTACCAGCTCACCTCCGAGCAGGCCGATGAGCTTGCCCGCGTACACGATTCGCTTGCCGCGCTGTCTGCCCAGACGGCTATGGCCACGGCTCCGGCGCCTGCGATGGACGCTCCTGCCGTCGATCCGCTCGATCCTACGGGCGCGACCGGTCAGTTTATGCCCGATCCCTCGGACACCGGCTTCTTTACGCTGTCCGAGTCCGAGATGGTCCAGCAGGACCGTCAGGATCGCAAGCAGGCCAAGGTTCGTCGTCGCCATCGCCACACGGGTCTCAAAGTCTTCATCGTGCTGCTTCTGCTCATTTTGATTGCCGCGGGCGGTCTGGGCTTTGCCTACACGCGCGGCTTTGGCTTCCCGTCTCAGGAGTCTGTCGTTACCGATCTGTTCCAGGCTGCCGGCGACGGTGACACCGCAAAGGCCGAGTCTTGTCTGGCCTCGAGCCTGTCCGAGGACGCTAAGTCGATGATCATCTCTTCGATTCCGCAGGGTGCCACCGTGTCCGTCGAGGGCATGGATCAGTCCATGACCGAGACGACCGCTAAGGTGAAAGCATCGCTGTCCAAGGGCGGCGAGCAGGAGTACACCGTCAAATTCGTGCGCTCCGACAACCATATCGGCTGGGCCGTTTCCTCGCTCGATATGGATTTCTCGGCTGCTGACAACCAGTAGTGACCTTATGGGATTTAGCTTTGCCCGGCGCTTCACCGCAAGTGAGGTGCCGGGCTTGCGCTAGTATGATGAGCTAGTAGTTTTCCAGCAATCATCCAACACATCAGGAGTTGCGTTGTTTTCTTTGATGGATATGTTCTTCGGTAGCTATGCGGGCGATCTTGCCATCGACCTCGGCACCGCAAATACGCTTGTCTCCGTGCGCGGCAAGGGCATCGTCATTCGCGAGCCCTCTGTTGTCGCCATCGACAAGAACGACGAGCGCATCCTGGCGGTCGGTATCGAGGCAAAGCGCATGCTCGGCCGTACGCCCGGCAACATCGTGGCCGTTCGTCCCCTGAAGGACGGCGTCATCGCCGACTTCGATGTTACCGAGGCCATGCTTCGCTACTTTATCGACAAGGCGTCCGAGAAGCGCTATCCGTGGACCCCGCGTCCGCGCGTTGTCGTCTGCGTTCCCTCCGGCGTTACGTCGGTCGAGAAGCGAGCTGTCTTTGAGGCCACGATCCAGGCCGGTGCCCGCCAGGCCTATCTGATCGAAGAGCCTATGGCCGCCGCTATCGGCGCCGACCTGCCCGTCGAGGAACCCACCGGCTCCATGGTCATCGACATCGGTGGCGGTACCACCGAGGTCGCTGTTATCGCTATGGGCGGTATCGTCGTCTCGCAGTCCATCCGTATTGCCGGTGACGAGTTCGACCAGGCCATCCTCACGCACGTTCGTGATGCCTACAACCTGGCCATCGGCGAGCGTACGGCAGAGGACATCAAGATCAAGGTCGGTTCCGCCGTGCCGCTCAAGGACGAGCTCGACGTCGAGGTCAACGGACGCGACGTGATCACCGGTCTGCCCAAGACCTGTCTCTTATACACATCTGACGCTGCCGACGAATTAGACGGTGTAG
>CABSNS010000012.1:0-13200 GCA_902479105.1 uncultured Collinsella sp.
CGCCAAGAGCGTCACGGTAGAGTAATTGGTTCCGCCGTTCTAGCGACTAAGGCCCGGCTCCGCATCAAGACGGAGCCGGGCCTTGTTTCATTTGCCCGGATAAAACCTGCCAAAATAAACCTGTCCCTTTTTGGCAGGTTAGCGGAGCTTGCTGGTCTCGAAGTACTCGGGGAACTGGTCCAGAACCTCGGTCTGGTTGCGGAACATCATATGCAGGTGCTTGCTGACCAAAAAGCTCGCTTCGATGGGGTCGCGACCGGCGATAGCGCGGCGAATCTGCTTGTGCTCGTTCACGATGTCCCGATTGTCGAGAACCTGCGTGGCGGCGCGCAGCCAGCGGAAGCGCTCCAGGTCGGCATTGGTCTCTTCGAGCCACGACCACACGGTGCTGCGACATGCGATGCTAAAAATCATGTGATGCATGAGGTTGTCGCTCAAAAAGAAGCCGATGCGATCCTCTTCGGCCATGGCCTTTTCCTGCAGCACGATGGCGCGGTCGAGCTGCTCGATGCCAGCCGACGTGGCGCGCGCGCAGCACTCCACGATCACCTGCTTTTCCAGATGCTCGCGGATGTAACAGGCACTCTCGGCAAGGGTGAGGTTGATGGGCGAGACGTAGGTACCGCTCTGGGGCACGGTGCGCACCAGGCCTTCCTGCGCCAAACGAACCAAAGCCTCGCGCACGGGCGTGCGCCCCATATCCAGGTCGTCGCAAAGTTGCTTGACGCCCAGCTTTTCGCCCGGCTTGTAGTCCAGGTAGACGATTTTGCGTCGAATGGTGTGGTAGGACTGGTCCTGTAGGCTCGTTTCCTGCTCGCCGACGTGCATCGATTCTTCCATAGCGCCTCGCAACTGTTCTATCAAACTCATATGTCAGTTGTTAATTATGCCGCGAATCAGCTCTCCGCGGTGGGTAATTCGGCTGTCGCCCGAGAACTATTGCGGCATCTTAGTCTGTGTTTGCGCAAGGCTGCGCTCAATGTTGCCGTATCATAAGCCGTCGCAAACGTGAAATAGAAAGAAGGAATCCCATATGCAACTGGCAAATATCGTACGCGAGCGCTGGAAAGGCGTCTTGTTCTGCCTGATCATCGCTATCCCCGCGACGTTGCTCGGCAAACAGATTGAGGTGGTCGGCGGGCCGGTATTTGCCATCCTTTTTGGCATGGTCCTGGCGCTCGTCTTTCCCAAGAATCGTCGCGAACCGCTCGCCGCCGGCGTTACCTATACGTCCAAAAAAGTCTTGCAGTACGCGGTTATCCTGCTTGGCTTTGGCATGAACCTCTCCCAGATTCTGTCCAAGGGCGCCCAGTCGCTGCCGATTATCGTGGCGACGATCTCGACCTCGCTTGTCATCGCCTTTGTGCTCTGCCGCGTCATGAACGTACCGGATAAGATCGCGACGCTTGTGGGTGTGGGTTCGTCGATTTGCGGTGGTTCTGCCATCGCTGCGACCGCGCCCGTCATCGATGCCGACGATCGCGAGATTGCCCAGGCCATTTCGGTCATCTTCCTGTTTAACGTTATCGCGGCGCTCGTGTTTCCGACGCTCGGCGGCATGCTCGGGCTGACCAACGAGGGCTTTGGCCTGTTTGCCGGCACCGCCATCAACGACACCTCGTCGGTAACGGCTGCGGCGAGCGCCTGGGACAGCATGCATCCCGGCGCCAATGTGCTCGAGAGCGCCACAGTGGTCAAGCTCACCAGGACGCTGGCCATTATTCCCATCACGTTGGTCCTCGCATGCTGGCAGATGCATCTGGCACGCAAGGCCGGCGGTGACGCCAAAAGCACGTTCTCGCTTAAACGTGCGTTTCCCATGTTTGTGCTGTTCTTTGTGCTGGCGAGCGTGATCACCACGGTGCTCCAGCTTCCCGCGTCCATCACGGCGCCCATCAAGGAGCTGTCGAAGTTCTTTATTGTGATGGCCATGGCGGCTATTGGTTTTAATACCGATATCGTCGAGCTGGTCAAAAAGGGCGGCAAGCCCATCGCGCTGGGCTTTTGCTGCTGGATTGGCATTGCGTGCATGAGTTTGGGAATGCAACACGTGCTGGGAATCTGGTAGAGAAGTAGCTTATTTGCGTGCTGGCGAGCACATTCTCACGGTGGAGCGATAGGAGCTCTTGCGGGTATGGCTTGTCCGCAGGTTTATAAGTCCCGAAGAGCTCTTATCGCCCCGCCAGGATGGCGATGCGGGGCAACACCTATACTCGCAGGACGGCGCTTTCTGCCCTATAGTGTTTGGTGAGCAATATCGTTCAATTTTGAAACACTCGGTCGTGCGACCGTCGGCGGTTGCACGTCGCTGCGGACAGGGGCAAATCATGGATAGCGATGCCAAGCTGAACATCTTGACCGAGGCCCTGGCTGCTGCCGGGGCCTCGGCATTGGCAATCGATGCGCGTGGGGACGTCGCGATCTCGACCATGAATGACACGGCGCTCGAGCGGGATGTGGCGGCTTTTGTCGCTGAGCGCCTCGACCGTATAGGAGACGGCGCGCGTCTGGTTATGGGGCGTGCGGGTACGCGCCTGAGCCTGACCGTTCGCCCCACCGACAAAGAGGGCGGGGGCCTTTGGGTCGTCGTGGTCCGCGAGGTGCGCGGCGCCGCGGCGCATGCGGGGATCGAGTGGCTCAACGCCGACGAGGTTGAGGCCCGCTACGAATCGAGCGCGTACGGCATCGTTGAGGGGGCGGCCTCGGTGGCTGCGCCGGTTGCCGAGAGCTACGCGCGCGGTGTGCCCCTTATGCTCGAGGGTGAGCTGGGAGCGGGTCAGGTCGAGATCGCCAAGCGCCTCTATCTGGACGGTCCTTTTGCCGATCAGCCCTTTGTTTCCCTTGCGCTCGATGAACTCACCGAGCGCGGTTGGCGCCATGTGCTCAAAAGCGCCGAATCGCCGTTGTTCCAAACGGGGCTGACCCTTTGCATTGAGGGCTGGAATGCGGTTGGCCCCCAGCGCCTCCGCGAGCTGGTCTCCACGATGACCGACACCGCGTTGGCGACGCGCTGCCATGTGGTGCTGACAGCGAATGACATGCCGGGCGGCGGCGAAAGTGATCAAGCCGCGTTTGTGACCGAGCGCTTCGCCTGTGCGGTGAGCGTGGCGCCGGCAATCGCCGAGCAGGGAGCCGCGTCGACGAAGGTTGCGCGCTATTTGGAATATCTCGCTGATGCATTTGGGACGGCAGCACCCACGCTGTCTGCCGCGGCGACGAAGACGCTCGATGCTTACCGCTGGCCGCGCAATTATCTGCAGCTCCGCGAGGTCTCGGAACGACTGTATATATTGGCGGGGACGGGCACGGTGGACCGCGCTGTGGCGGAGGAAGTGCTCGCCCAAGAGGACGTGATTAAGACCGCAACCTTTGGCGCCCCGACGCTCGAAAGTGACCTGTATATCCTGCGACCGCTGGCCGATACCGAGCGAGATATCGCGCATCTGGTTGTAGACCATCTCCACGGCAACCGAACCCGTGCGGCGGAGGTGCTGGGCATAAGCCGTACAACGCTGTGGCGCTTGCTGAAGGACGATGACCGTTGAGCGAGGCGCCCGTGACCGCGCGCGACGCGTGTGCTACAGTCCAAAGCGTTATTGTTTCGATTTGGTTACGGCGTGCGAGGGCATATGGCTGAGACTTCAAAACCGAGCCGCAGAAGGCGGAGTGCCGCGCCGGTCAACCGACGCACAACATCGGTGACGTGGGGTAAACACGCCTCGGGGTTTGATGGCTCGTTCAAGCGCACTAAATACGGCTATCCTTCGGCAAGCGCCCGCTTGGCAATGCAGGCAGAGTCCTCGCTGTGGGGCCGCAAACGCGTGGTGGGCTCAAAGCTCAAGCACGACGGAACGCTCGGCTACATCAGCCGCGGGGCGGCTCGCCGCAGCGGGCTCAATCCCGCCGGCTGGCATCGCTACGTGCCGATCGTGGCCGCCGTTGCAGTGATCGTCATCGCGCTCGCTGCGCTCGGATATGCCGGCGGTGGCGCCAACTTGGACGCAATGTTTAAATCGCCCGAGCTCGCGCATGCAGGCACAGAAGTTGTCGAGGGCGCGCAGACCCAGACAGGCGTCGCGCCCCAGCGCGGTATCGTTGCGGCGGCCTCCACCATCGCCGATGTGCAAAAGGACGAAGACAAGCAAGGCGACGACGTCGATGCGAATCAGACGAGCGAAACGGCAATAACTCCATCGGCGGGATAAGTTGCGAGTGGGGCAGCTAATTTGGGACGGGGCTTTTTTAGCTGCCCAAGACAGTGGCTCATTCGATGTCAGTCGCCAAAAGCGAGCGAGCCGCATTTGCGCCAAGGTGACGTGAAATGAGAGGGCGCTGACCTTCTGGTCGCGCCCTCGAAATTGAACGTCAGATTGGCGTGAATGCGGCCCGCGCAGCGTCAACGAGCCCGCCGTTCGGTAGAATGGCGGAACTAATTACCTTACGTAGACCACGTTGTCGCGGCGGGGTTTGGGCTCGGGCAGCGTGTCCTCGGCATAGCCCAGAATGCAGTGACCGACACCGCGCAGGCTGCCGTCGGCGGGTAGACCCCAACTGGCCAGTAGCTCCAGGCCCTCGGGCGAATCGAAAACCTCGTGGGCGCGATGAATCCAGCACGAATCAACGCCCAGCGCATAGGCAGCGTTGAGCAGGTTGCCCATGGCGAGCGAGCCGTCTTCCAGATGTGTGGGCACGCTGCGGTCAACCAGCACCACCACAACGGTCTTGGCGCCATAGAAGGGGTCGCTGTTGCTGCCCATGACTTGCGCGTTGAGCTGCGAGAGACGCTCGACGGTCGCGGGGTCGGTGACGGCGACAAACGTCACCGGCTGGCGGCCCATGCCGCTCGGTGCATATTGGCCGGCTTCGATAATACGTGCAAGCTTTTCGGCCTCGACGGGACGATCGCTGTAGTTGCGGCAGCTGCGGCGGTGAATGAGTGCTTCGATAGTCTCCATGGTGTCTCCTTGCGGTGGCGTTGCAGATGCCCCGTTCATACCCGTCGGCCTCAAACGATAGACGATCAATTGCCCGGCCAAAAGGATAGATTCCAATTGGGAAAGTAGGTTTGCATAAAAGTACCTTCAGAATGTGACAAACAAATGGGATGGTTAAACGTTTTATCCCGTCTACCCTGCGGTTTTTTACCACTTGCCTAAATGACGAACGCATAACCTCTGATAAAGGTTTTACTAAAGGAGTACCAACGTTTATCAATGCGCCGTGGTGGCGCCGGGCCAGGAGGTAACATCATGTTCCAGGCTGGAGATGTCGTCGAGACCGATTTCGAAGGATTTCTGAAGCTGCTGCGTTCCAAGACGCGCGCTTTCGTGTCGATCAACGATCACGAGTACTACATCACGCACACCGATGGCTATTGGCGTGTTCAGGATTGCGAGGCCCTCAACGACAAGGGCCACTTTACTGACTGTTCTGAGTTGGTCAACACGGTCTGCGAGGTCGTCGAGCTGCCGTGGATTGCCGGCAAGAGCCTGCATGACAGCTTCTCGGGCGCTACGGTCTATGAGGCCGTCGCCGCTTAACAGGCAATAAAACCCGATTTTCACGTGACCGCTGGCGCCGCCCCCGCGCCGGCGGTCTTTTTCTGCCGATAGGCCATAAAAATGCACGCATTTGCGGAGAGCCTGTTGACGATAGTCAAAACTCGGACTAATCTAGAGACACATAATTGGTCAAAAATCGGACAATTGAATGGTGGGATAGATGAATAGTGCGGTTACGCTGGTCGACTTCGATCGGTTGCTCAATGGACTCGACCATATCTATTCGGAGTTCTCGCGCGCCTGCGGCCTTTCGGACTGCGCCTACTGGATGCTCGTCGACACGAGTGCAGCGGGCGGAAGCGTTGCCGTGAGTCGGCTGACGAGTGAATGGTTCTACAGCAAACAGACCATCAATTCGGCGATTAAAACGCTTAGGGCGCGAGGGCTTGCGACGTTGGAGTTTGCCGAGGGCAGTCGTAAAAACAAGGTTGTACGACTGACCGAAGAAGGCGTGCGGTTTGCCAAGCGCTACGCGTTGCCGGCGCAAAAAGCCGAGCAACAGGCATTCGAGGCGCTCGAGCCGTGGGAACAGTGCGAGATCATGCGCTTGGTCGGTAAGTTCTCCCATGTTCTTAACGAAGAGTGCGAGGCATTTAAACGGCAAGTGGCCGCCGAGAACGAGACTGACGATAAGGGCGAGGGGGACGCATGCGACTCTTAATGAGGTTTATGAGGCCGTACCGCGGTCTGATTGCGGTGACGCTGTTTGCGGTGCTGATAGATAACGTCGGTACGCTGTTGGTTCCCACGATGCTGGCGAACATGGTCAACACCGGTATTACCACGGGTGATGTCGACTATATATTACGCAACGGCCTGTACATGCTTATCGCGACCGGCATGGCCAGCGGCGGCACGGTGCTGGGCTGCTATCTTTCGGCGCGCCTGGCCGCCAACGTGGCCTGCGATATCCGCAATGCCGTGTACGACAAGTCGCTCGAGCTGTCCGCCAGCGACTTTGAGCGCTTTGGCACGGGTTCGATGATCACGCGCTCGCTCAACGACATCAACGTGATTCAGCAAGCTGTCCTTCAGACGATTCAGCTGGTGCTGCCGGTGCCGTTCTTGGCCGTGGCAGGCATCATTTTTGCTTGGTTCATCGATCCCGCCATGGGTACGCTGCTGGGCGTGGTGGTTGCGATCGTGCTGGTGGCGGCGGTCTTTACCGTTGCCAACGCCGCGCCGATCTTTATGCGCCTGCAGAGCTTTATCGACCGCATGAACGTGGTGCTGCGCGAGAACATCGTGGGCGTGCGCGTCATCCGCGCATTTAACAAGGAGCGCCACGAGGAGCAGCGCCTGGACGAGGTGTTTAGCGATTACGCGGCCAATGCCATCAAGGTCAACCACCTGTTTGTGGGTCTCGACAGCTCCAGCTTCTTTTTGATGAATATCGCCGAGGTGGCGGTGCTGTGGGTGGGCGGCAACCGCGTGGGCGTCCACGCCATGCAAATCGGTAGCATCTCGGCCGTGCTGGAGTACGCGATCCTGATCCTGTTCTTTGTGATGACGGCGCAGATGGTGATTCTGACGCTCCCACGCGCCGCCGCATGCCTGAACCGTGCGCAGCAGGTGTTGGAGATTGAGCCGAGCATCGTGGACGGCAAGCGCACGCTGGACACGTGCGCGGCGGAGTCTGTTGACGGTGCCGACGCGGTGGCCGTGTTCGACCACATGTCGTTCCGTTTTGACGATGCCGACGAGGATACCCTGTGCGACCTGAGCTTTGCCTGTCGCCGTAGCCAGACCACGGCGATTGTAGGCTCGACGGGTTCGGGCAAGTCGACGGTGGCCAAGCTCTTGCTTCGCTTCCACGATGCCACGAAGGGCGCCATTCGCCTGAATGGCATCGATCTGCGCGACCTTTCGCAAGACGACATCCGCGGGCGTATCGCCTATGTGCCGCAGAAGGCATGGCTGTTCTCGGGTACGGTGGCGAGCAACCTGCGCTTTGGCAACGAAGACGCGACTGAGGCTGACATGCTCCATGCGCTGGAGGTTGCCCAGAGCACCTTTGTGCTCGACCAGCCCCAGGGGCTCGATACGCCGGTGGCCCAGGGCGGCACGAACTTCTCGGGTGGTCAGCGCCAGCGCCTGGCGATTGCCCGCGCACTCATGAAGCATGCCGATCTATATATCTTCGACGACAGTTTTTCGGCCCTGGACTTTAAGACCGATGCGGCACTGCGCCATGCGCTGCAGGACGAGACGTGCGATGCCGCGGTGCTCATCATCGCCCAGCGCATCTCGACTATTTTGCATGCCGATCAGATCGTGGTGCTCAAAGACGGCGAGATCGTGGGCCTAGGCACGCACGACGAGCTCATGGAAACCTGCGAGGTGTACCGCGCAATCGCGGAATCGCAGATGAAGGGAGGTGAGTAGCATGACCGAGGAGCTCAAGAAGCAGGGCATCGTCGATGGCGCTGCGGTTGTAGAGACAGTCGAGGAGACGGGCGTCGCGCCCGACCTGGACGAAGCCGCCAAGGCGGCGGAGCGCGAGGCTCGCCGCCAAGCGCTCTACGAGGAAAACGAACGTGCCGAGGACGAGCGCGCCCGCGCCGAGGCAGAGCGTATGCGCGACGTGGACGACGAAGACGAGGACGAGACGCCTCGGGATACCTGGGCGACGGTGCGCCGCCTGTGGAGTGAGGCTGCCGGCGACCATTGGCGCTTCTATATCGTGTTCGCGAGCATTATGTTCTATGTCATCTTTAACACCGCCGCGCCGGCATATAGCGCCCGCGTGATCGATGAGCTGTGGGGCCACATTCAGGTGGCGTTTGCCAACGACACCACTTTCAGCATCACCTGGGAGAACTGCGGCAAGACCATTTTCGTCTACTTTATGATCTGGACTGCCGCTGCCTCGTTCTATGCGCTCCAGAGCTTTTTGATGTCGAGCGTCGCTGAGCGTCTCAATCTGCGCCTGCGCAACCGCATCGCGCAAAAGCTCAACCGTCTGCCGCTCGCCTATTTTGACGCGCATCGTCCCGGCGAGGTCGTCAGCCGCGCGACCAACGACCTGGACAAGATGTCCGAGAGCATGCAGCGCGGATTGCTGCAGCTGCTCGTGTCGATCGGCACGGTTGTTGGTGCTGTGAGCGTGATGTTCGTGTTCAGCGTGCAGCTTACGCTCGTCTTTCTGTTCTTTACGGCACTGTCGCTGCTGGTGACGAAGGTCGTCTCGCGCCGCACACACGATGTGACGGGCGAGCGCCAGGAGTGGGTGTCCAAGATTACGAGTGCGGTCGAGGAAGGCTATTCGGGCCGTCTGGTGATCCGCGCGTTTAACCGCGAACGCCAAAGTTCTGCCGAGGTGCACCAGGCCTCGGGCGAGCTGGCACGCGTGAGTGCCAAGGCCGACTTTATGATCAATGCCGTCGGCCCTGCGGTGCGCTTTATCGGCCGTTTGGCGCAGATCGTGATCGCGCTGGTGGGCTGCAGCATGCTGGTTGCCGGTCACATGACCGTCGGCGTGTTCCAGGCGTTCTTCCAGTTTATCTACGAGGCGTCCGAACCCATGACGCAGCTGTCGTTTACCTTCAACTCGCTGCAGAGCGCGTTGGCGAGTGCGGAGCGC
Source organism: uncultured Collinsella sp. (assembly GCA_902479105.1). Taxonomy (GTDB): domain Bacteria; phylum Actinomycetota; class Coriobacteriia; order Coriobacteriales; family Coriobacteriaceae; genus Collinsella. The sequence continues at coordinate 9,145 of CABSNS010000012.1, forward strand.
GTGTTCGACCTGCTCGATGAGCCCGAGATGGAGGCCGATCCGCTGCCGGACGAGGCCGCCAAGCTGCCGGGTCGCGTTGAGGGTCGCGTCTCCTTTGAGCACGTGCGCTTTGGTTATTCGCCCGACAAGCCGCTTATGCACGACGTGTCGTTTACCGCCGAGCCGGGCCAGAAGATTGCCGTGGTGGGAACCACGGGCGCGGGCAAGACGACGCTCATCAACCTGCTCATGCGCTTCTACGAGATTGACGGCGGGCGTATTACGCTCGACGGCGTGGATACGAGCCGCATGGACCGCGGCGAGCTACGGCAGCAGTTTGGCATGGTGCTGCAGGACGCCTGGCTGTTCGATGGCACGATTGCCGAAAACATCGCCTACGGCTGTCCCGAGGCGACGCGTGAGGAGATCGTGGCGGCTGCGCGCGCCGCGCAGGTCGACTTCTTTGTGCGCACCATGCCGCAGGGCTACGACACGCGCGTGGCCAACGATGCCGAAAGCATCAGCCAGGGCCAGCGTCAGCTGCTGACCATCGCACGCGTGCTGCTCAATAACCCGGCGATTCTCATCCTGGACGAGGCGACCTCAAGCGTGGATACGCGTACCGAGCTTGCCATCGGTCGTGCCATGGACGCGCTCATGCGCGGGCGCACGAGCTTTGTGATCGCGCACCGCCTGTCGACGATCGTGGACGCCGACCTGATCTTGGTCATGGATCACGGCAACATTATCGAGCAGGGCACGCATAAGGAGCTGCTGGCTGCCGAGGGTGCCTACGCCGACCTCTATCTGAGCCAGTTCGCATAATGTGACAAAGGGACAGTCTCTTTGCCACATCACAAATAAGGCGCGCCGGGGATGAATTCCCTGGCGCGCCTTTGCGTTGATGCCGATGTCGTTTTGTGCCGCTTGCGTTCCTAGCGTTCGTCCACGAGCTTGGCGACGAGGGCCTTGAGCTCGGCCACCTCTCGCTCGAGTTCCTTGACGCGGCGGGCATTCTCGGTGATGCCCTGGCGGTTGAGGGCGGACTGCTCGGCGGCGTCATCGGGCATGTACTCGCGATGCTGCTTGGCGTCGAAACTCTCCTCGAACACACGGCAGCCGTTGCGCTTGATGATGCGTCCCGGCACGCCCACGACGGTGCAGTTGTCGGGGACGTCCTTAACGACGACCGAGTTGCCGCCGATCTTGACGTTGTTGCCGATGCGGATGTTGCCGAGCACCTTGGCGCCCGTGCCCACCGTGACATTGTTGCCCAGGGTGGGGTGACGCTTGCCGGTCTCGTTGCCGGTGCCGCCGAGCGTGACGCCCTGGTAGAGCACACAGTTGTCGCCCACAATGGTGGTCTCGCCGATGACGACGCCCATGGCGTGGTCGATAAAGAAGTGCTTGCCAATCTGCGCGGCAGGGTGAATCTCGACGCCGGTGATGTGGCGGGTGATTTGCGAGAGCACGCGGGCGAGCGAGCGATGACCGTGCTCCCACAGCCAGTGCTCGGGCACGTGGTTCCACTTGGCGTGCAGGCCAGGATAGGAAAGAAAGATGACCAGACCGTTTTGCGCGGCGGGGTCCTGCGCCTGGACGGTCTTGATGTCCTCGCGAATGGTATTGATAAAGCTCACCGGCCGCCCTCCCTTAGCGCCATGGCAATGCGATTCAATAAAGTATAGCGATTCGCTAGGGATTAAAAAGGACAATCTTGGCGGCTTTGCGCTACAAGTGTCAGTTATGCAAACTTGCTGGTAATGGAGTCATGCTTTTGTGGGGTTGCGCACGAGGGGGCACCGCAACCGTATACTGGTCAACTTGGACGTATCCGCGCCCACAACTGAGAGGTTTTACTTCATGGGTTTCATCAATTTTATTGCCGAGCTGCTTAAGGACCCGCGCACCGCGATCGCCAGCTGGATCGCCGCCGGCCCGCTTATGGCCTACGGCTGCGTGTTCCTGATCATCTTTATCGAGACGGGCGTGGTGTTCTTCCCGTTCCTTCCCGGTGATTCGCTGCTGTTCGCCTCGGGTTTCTTTGCCCACAACGGCGGCTTTAACATCGTGGCGCTTCTGGCCACCGCATGGGCCGCTGCCATTTTGGGCGATCAGTGCAACTTTATGATCGGTCACTTCTTTGGCCGCAAGATCATCGCTTCGGGCAAGGTCAAGGCCATGACGCCCGAGCGCATCAAAAAGTCCGAGGACTTCTTGGACAAGTGGGGTCACCTGGCCATCTTCCTGGGTCGCTTCTTCCCGTTTATCCGCACCTTTGTGCCCTTTATCGCCGGCATGGGCGGCATGCACTGGCGCAACTTTGTCATCTTTAACGTGCTGGGTGGCATTACCTGGTCGACGCTCTTTACACTGCTGGGCTACTTCTTTGGCGGCATCCCCTTTGTGCAGGAGCACTTTGAGTTGCTAATCGTTGGCATCGTTGCCGTGTCGATCATCCCGACCGTGGTCGGTCTGGTTAAGGCTAAGCTGGGCAAAAAGAACGAGTAGCTCGAGCCAGCGCGCAAACCGTGCAGTTGAGGCCCGTCACCGCTTACGGTGGCGGGCCTCTTTAGTTTCGGTCAAATGAAAATACTTTACTTAGTTAAAGAAAAGCGTTTTATCAGACGCGCGTGCGGAGTACAATCTCGTGCATGCGAATCGACGTGCCATCGGCTTTGATGCCGTTCGCGTGTCCGTCTGGCTCTATGCTCCGGGCGTGCGACGTTGCGACGCGGCCGGCCTCGGTCCTTGCGTGCGGGTTCGCGAGTTTGCAACTGTGTATGTAAGGAGCGACATATGACTGTCGAGAAGAAGGATATCGATTGGGGTAGCCTCGGCTTTGGCTACATGAAGACCGATTACAGCTACGAGGCTCATTGGAAGGATGGCGAGTGGGACGAGGGCGGCCTGACCACCGACCACACCCTGCATGTCTCCGAGTGCGGCGGCATCTTCCATTACTGCCAGGAGGTCTTTGAGGGCCTGAAGGCCTACACCGCCGAGGACGGCAGCATCGTCTGCTTCCGTCCCGACATGAACGCCGAGCGCATGTATAACTCTGCGCAGCGCCTCGAGATGCCCCCGTTCCCCAAGGACAAGTTCGTTGAGGCCGTCAAGCAGGTCGTTTCTGCCAACGCCGCCTGGGTTCCGCCCTTCGGCTCCGGCGCGACCCTGTACGTGCGTCCGTTTATGATCGGTTCCGGTGACGTGATCGGCGTGGCTCCCGCTCCTGAGTACACGTTCCGCATCCTCGTGACCCCGGTCGGTCCGTACTTTAAGGGTGGCCTCAAGCCCGTCAAACTGCGCGTTTCCGAGTATGACCGTGCCGCACCGCACGGCACCGGCAACATCAAGGCCGGCCTGAACTACGCCATGTCCCTTAAGCCCACGATGGAGGCCCATCGCGAGGGCTATGCCGAGAACCTGTATCTTGACTCCGAGTCCCGTACCTATGTCGAGGAGACCGGTGGCGCCAACGTCCTGTTCGTGAAGGAGGACGGCACCCTCGTCGTTCCGCAGTCGCACACCGACTCCATCCTGCCCTCTATCACCCGTCGCTCGCTCGTTCAGGTCGCTCAGGACCTGGGCATGACCGTTGACCAGCGTCCCGTCGAGTGGGCCGAGGTCAAGGCCGGTACCTTTGTCGAGTGCGGCCTGTGCGGCACCGCTGCCGTCATCTCCCCGGTTGGCGAGATCGACAACAAGGTTTACGGCGCCGACGAGACCGTGACCTTCCCGGCTGGATACACCGAGATCGGCCCTGTGATGAAGAAGCTTCGCGAGACCCTGACTGGTATCCAGTCCGGTGCTGTCGAGGACAAGCACAACTGGGTTTACACCGTCGCGTAATTTGTCTTACCTATCCGGGCAGAGAGCAAGTTCCCTCCCGGCGCGTCCTCGGACATGCAAGAAGCCCTCGCTGCGCACTTCGTGCGGCGAAGGCTTTTTGCGTCCTGCGGAGTGCGCCGGGAGGGAACTTGCTCTCCGCCCTGCGGGCTCGGCGTTGCCACAACGGGCAATAATTAATCTGAATAAACATGGCGCGCGGCCTTTTAGGCCGCGCTTGTGTTTTGC
>CABSNS010000013.1:0-13103 GCA_902479105.1 uncultured Collinsella sp.
TCGGAGATGTGTATAAGAGACAGCATATGTGCAGAACGGCATCCTGGCCGCCGTGCTGCTCAACTCCGGCGCTGCCGACTACGTCGTGACCGGCTGTGGCACCGGCGAGGGCGCCATGCTCGCCTGCAACTCCTTCCCCGGCGTGCTGTGCGGCCATGTTGCCGACCCGCTCGATGCCTACACCTTTGCCCAGGTCAACGACGGTAACGCTGTCGCCATGCCCTTCGCCCTCAAGAACGGCTGGGGCCAGGAGCTCAACCTCGAGTACACCTTTGAGAAGCTCTTTGGCTTTGGTTCGGGCAACGGCTATCCTGCCGAGCGTGTTGAGCCCGAGCAGCGCAACAAGAAGATCCTCGACGGCGTCCGCGCTGTGACTATGCGTCCGCTCGTCGACGTTCTGGGCGAGATCGATCAGGACCTGGTGAAGGGCGCACTTGCCGGCGAACACTTCCAGGAGTACTTCTTTGCCAACGCAACCGACGAGGCCATCATCGCCAAGGTCAAGGAGATCCTGGGCCTCTAATCGCACGACTCATTGCAGCTAACGCAAGCGGCGGTCGTCCCATGTACGGGACGACCGCCGCTTTTTGCTATCTACCGACTGACGCCGCGGGGATAGGCCTCACATGCACCAAGGGGTTGACTAGAGCTCGCAAGCAACCTTGTAGCCATCGCCGATGGCGTCGCGGATGTTGCCGCACTTGTTGGCATCGCCCAACACGTGGGTGGCAACACCGGCAGCGGCAAGGTCGTCGGCCAACTTGGTATTGGGACGATAGCCCATCGCCAGCACCAGCGTATCGGCACCGGTGATGGTGTGGACCTCGCCGTCCTTTTCGTAGCTGATGGCATCCTCGGTAATCTCGGTCACCTTGGCCTCGGTCAGCACGTGGACACCCTTGGAGAGCATGCGCGTGATGAGCACCGCGCGACCGGCACCGCCCTCGTTGGCGGCAAGCGTCTTGGTCATCTCGATGACGGTGACATCGCGATTGGCCGGCGACAGGTCGTTGACCAGCGGGGCCAGGTAATCTGCCGTCTCGCAACCGACGGTGCCGCCGCCCACGATGACGATCTTCTTGCCCGGGAAAGCCTTGCCGCCCAGCAGGTCGTCAGCCGTCATGACCTGCTTAAATCCCTGCATGAAGGCCGGGGCGATGGGTTCGGCGCCATAAGCAAGGACAACCTCGTAGCCCGCGTAGTCACGCTGAATGTCCTCGGCAGTAAGCTCGGTGCCAAATACGCACTTCACGCCGACCTCGGCCAGGCGACGGTACTGATACTTGATCACGCGGGTGAGTTCCTGCTTTGCCGGCGGAACGGCCGCGATGCGCATCTCGCCACCCGGCTCGTCCTGCTTATCCACGAGCACTACGTTGTGGCCGCGCTTGGCAGCAATGTAGGCTGCCTCCATGCCCGCAGGACCAGCGCCCACAACCAGCACGTTCTTAGCCTCGGCGGCAGGCTCGTAGCCGGCCTCGTCGCGCTCAACATCGGGATTGACGGTGCAGGAGATGCGCTTGCCAAACATAATGCCGTTCAGGCAGCGCAGGCAGCCGATGCAGGGGCGGATGTCGTCGGCGTTGCCGGCAGCGGCCTTATTGCAGAACTCGGCATCGCACAGGTTGGCGCGGCCCATCATGCAGATGTCGGCGGCGCCGTCCTCGATCAGCTCCTCGGCGATCCAGGCCTCGTTGATACGTCCGACGGTGGCGACGGGAATGTTGACGTGCTTTTTAATCTCGCGCGAGCAGGCGGCGTGCGAGGCCTGCTGCGTACCGGCGGCGGGAATCGCGGAGCCGCGCTTGATGGTGGTGCCGCCCGACACGTGAATCATGTCGACGCCGGCCTTCTCCAGGCGACGCGAGACGTAAATCATGTCGTTGAGGGTCAGGCCGCCATCGGTGTACTCGTCGCCCGAGATGCGGACATCGATGATAAAGTCCTTGCCGCAGCGCTCGCGAATCTCGGCGATGACCTCGAGCAAGAAGCGCATGCGGGCGTCGAGCGAGCCGCCGTACTCATCGGTACGCTTGTTGTAGAGCGGAGTCAAAAAGCCACCGAGCATGCCGTGGGCGTGGGCCGCATGGACCTCGACGCCATCGACACCGGCCTTCTGCATACGCACGGCAGCGTCACCGAACTGATGCGTGAGCTCGTGAATCTCGTCGACCGTGATGGGGCGCGGTGCCTCGCGGGCGTAAGACGGGCCCACAAAGGACGGAGCGATCAGGCGAGGCGTGCCCGGAATGTTAAAGGCCATGTAGGCAGGGTGGAAGAGCTGCGGCATGATCTTGCAGCCGTACTCGTGCACAGCGGCGGCGAGCTTTTCCCAGCCAGGGATAAACGTGTCGTCGTAACAGCACATGTCGCCCGGCAGATAGGTATAGGTGGGCTCGACCGTCACGACCTCGGTAATGATGAGGCCCACGCCGCCCTTGGCACGGGCGCGGTAATGATCGACCAAGTCGTCGGTCACATAGCCATGATCGGCCAGGTTCGTGGACACCGGCGGCATAAAGACGCGGTTCTTGACCTCGGTCGTACCGACCTTGATCGGGCTAAAGAGCATCGGATAGGCGGAAGACTCCATACAGGGTTCCTTTCGTTTGAGCCGCTCGGCGGCAGTTGCTAACGTACCTATCGTATCAGCAACCGCCGCATTCGTACTCGCTCGCACTCCCCACTTTCAATCCCGATCCTCACAAAAAAGTTGCGGTGGAATACGGAGCAATCGAGGCTTTTGACAGCCAAAACAGTCCGTATTTCACCGCAACTGATGGATGGAATGTGTTAGAGGCCCAAATAGGCAGTCATGCCTTCGACGGCGAGCTTGGCGCCTGCCACGGCATGAACCACGGTGAGCGGGCCGTTAACCACGTCGCCGGCGGCAAAGACGCCAGGCACGGTGGTCATACCGCATTCATCGACCGAAAGAAGGCCGCGATGGTCGGTCTCCAGACCGCCCGTCGTAAGCACAAGCTTGTCCTTGGGCACCTGAGACGCCGCAATCACAACTGTGTCGGCAGACGCATGGTCGAGTTCTTCCTCGTAGCCCACCACATTGTTGTCCTCGTCAAAGATAGCCGTTTCGAACACCGGACCGTTATCGTCGATGGCGCAGATCGCCTTGCCGCACACAATCTCGGCACCGTCAAGCTCGGTCAGCTCGACCTCGTCGTTGATGGCCGAGATATGGCGCGAGCGGGCATACACGGTGACCTTGCGAGCGCCCGAGCGCAGGGCCGTACGGGCAACATCCATGGCCACATTGCCGGCGCCGATAACCGCCACGTTCTGCCCGATTGCCACGCTCGCGGGATCGACCAGGTAATCGATGCCAAAAAGCACGTTGCCGCGCGACTCGCCGGGAATGCCCAGTTTGCGGGCACGCCAGGTACCGGTACCGACAAAGACCGCGTCGTAGCCGTCACGTAGCAGGTCATCGATGTGCAGTGCGCCGCCGATGGTGGTCGAGGGGCGCACGCGCACGCCAAGCGAGCACATCACGTGACGGTACTTTTGTACGAGCGCACGGGGCAGGCGGAACTCGGGGATACCGTACTCCAGCACACCGCCGATCTCGGGGCGCTGTTCCAATACCGTGACGGCACAGCCCAGCTGGGCCATCTTAATGGCCACGGTAATACCGGCGGGACCGGAACCGACCACAGCAACCTGTTTGCCGCACGACGGCGCGGGCGTCCACTCCTTACGATCCAAATACGCTGTCGAGATATAGTTCTCGATGCTCGAGAAATGCACGGGTGTACCCTTGCGGCCCTGGATGCAAGCACCCTCGCACTGGCCCGAATGGTTGCACACCATAGAGCAGACCGCGCTCATGGGATTGTTCTGGAACAGCAGCTCGCCCGCCTCTTCTAGACGGCGCTGTTTGAACAAGTCGATGACCTGCGGAATAGGCGTCTGAACCGGGCAGCCCTTAAGCTGACAGAACGCCCTTTTACAACCCAGGCAACGATTCGCCTCTTCGACAATGTGGATAGCCACGCAACTCCCCTTTTTAATGCAATCCAATGGGGGCGACGATAAAGACCCTTCACCGCCGCCCCCATACAGGTAATCTCAATCTACCGACACAGCAAAAGCCAATGCTATAACTCGCGATGCGAAGCCCCGCAGCGAGCGGACATGTGCTCGAGTGTCGCCAGGCAGTCAGCCGCCGTCGCCGGCACACTGTTCTCGACCACGCAGGGAATCCCAGGGCAGGCGGCAGCCGCCCAGGCCACTACGGGCTCAAAGTCATAGCGGCCCGTCTCGCCCACGCCATGACACACCAGACGTGAACCCGTACCGTCGCACCAACCGGCTTCGTCCTCGTTATCAACGACCTCAAAATCCTTGGCGTGCAGCACGCGAATCTTGCTGCCGCATAAATAGAGCATGCGCGCGGTGATTTCCTGCGCTTCGTCAACAACACTGGGGTGCAGCAGCGATACCGGGTCATAGATCACGCCGAGCGACGGGCTCGAGACGCGCTCCAGCACTTCACGGCAGCGATCTGGCGTGTTAACGGTCTCGTTCCAACCGGGCTCGATCGAAATTTGCCCGCCCACGGCCTCGGCCCGATCGCAGACGCGTGCAAGCCCGTCTGCAAACGCATCGAGCGCCTCGTCGGTCATGCGGTCGTCAGCAACGCGGTTCTGCGCATTGGGGCGACCGGTCTCGGTGCCAACCGGGCATCCGCCGAGCATCTGGGCAAAGTTCAGGCATGCCTCGTACTCGGCAATGTTATCCATGAGCTGTTGGCGATCGGGCGTCGCCAAATTCTTATAGCAGCCGAGCACGGCGACCGAAACGCCCGCCTCGTCGAGCACCGCACGCAAATGGTCGGCAAGCTCGCGGGTCAGGCCGCCTCGATCGATCCCCATCGATGCGTAGAGCACCTTGCTCGGCAGCTGAATGCACGAAAAGCCCAGCTCTCCCGCCATGCGGATGCGTTCCTCGACGGTCCCCTGCGGAAGGTCGTGCAAACGCACACCCGGAGTAATAGCCCCCACGTTATTCACATCCCTTATGAGCGTTGATGCCCGGGGTGTATCCGCCAAACGGGTCCTCGATAGAGCACACGCCCGAGGGAGCAAGCGGGTCATGCCTGCCGGCCAGTTTGTCGTGATGCATGGTCTCGATATAGGCAAGCACCAGCGGCGCCACGCCCTTCGCATCGTTTTTGACGATAGGCTCGCTCATGTAGTAACCAAACGTGCCCTCGCGGTGCGCGGTGTTTCCCAAGCCCGCGACCAGGCAGATGTTGTCGAGCGCCAGCTGCCCATCATGCTCGGACAGGCAGGTCTCGCAGATGCCGTCGAAGGCGCGACGGCCGTACTGGTAGTAACGCTCGCCCAGCACGCCTAGACGCACGCCCTTCATGATGGCATTGGCAAAAATCGCGCTACCAGACTCCTCCAGGTAGTTGGGGGCGATATTGGGCAGGTTGATGACCTGGTGCCACATGCCGGTCTTCTCGTCCTGATACGGCAGCATGGCGTCGATCAGATCGTGGAACATCTTGCGGATCTCGTCCTTCTCGGCCGACATCGAAGGCGGCATAAGCTCCCAGGTGTCGATGAGCGCCATGGCAAACCAGCCCTCGGCGCGCAGCCAGAAGTTAGCCGAAAGGCCGGTGACCGGGTCGCACCAGAACTGTTTGCGGCTAGCGTCGTAAGCGTGATAGTACAGACCGTTGAGGGGGTTGCGCATCAGGTCATGCACAACCTGGAACATATGGAAGCTGTCCGAGCAGGCACGACGGTTGTGGAAACTCAGCTCGTACTGCATGTAGAACGGCTGGGCCATGTACATGCCATCGAGCCAGATCTGGTTGGGATAGACGGCCTTGTGCCAAAACACGCCTTCTTTGGTGCGCGGCTGGGTTTCGAGCTGGCGGTAGATGGTGTCCATGGCGGCACGGTACTTGGGCTTGCCCACCAGGTCATAGAGCTTGTAGAGGGTCTTGCCCGCATTGACGTTATCGAGGTTGTACTCCTGCGGGTTGTAATGCTTGATGGTACCGTCGTCCTGGACAAAGAAATCGATGTAGTCATCGGCAAAGGTCAGGTAGCGCTGCTCGCCCGTGATCTCGTACAGCTCGATGAGCGCCTTGATCATGCAGCCGTCGATATAGTTCCAGGTGTTCTCCTTGCCGGCGCGAATCTTTTCGATATTCCAAGCCGGCGCCTGCGGCGTAGAGGTTTCGATCAACTGCTCGATATAACGGTCCAGGATTTGATTGCAGCCCATTGCTGTCCCCTCTGACATAAACGATAGGTGAACGTTACCCCTAGTGTAACGCGAACGGGGAATATAGGGTGAACGTTAACCCTATATTCCCCGCAAACGGCAGGCTTTTAGCGGCAAACGGCGGTGAGACCCGCGGCGATGCGATGCGCCAGGCGCTCATAGCCGGCAGGACTGTAATGCAGACCGTCCGGCATATAGAGCTCGCGGTGCTCCGGCAAAAACGGGCTGATGCCGCTTTGCGCATACAGGTCAATCACCGGAACGGAGTAACGGTCACAGACCTCCAGCATCGCTCGCACGTAGGCGTCTTGCGTCAGACCCAAATGGTTCGCCTCATCGCTTGCCGGGATATCCTTCTCGTGCTTACCACTCGTCTTGCATGGCGTCATAAACACGAGCTTTGCCTGAGGTGAGCGCGCCGTGATGATTCGGACCAAATAATCGAGTGCACCATAGAACTCATGCACGTCCGTGCTGCCGAGCTCTCCAAGCGGCACGTTGCGGCTAAAATCGTTGACGCCGCCAAAGACGATGTAGATATCGGCCGCATCGTCGATACCGTCCAATCGCTCGACAAACGAATCGCTGCGGTCGGCCTTGACGGCGATGCGCGAGCCCTTGATGCCAAAGTTCTCGACGACCGCGCCTCCCAGCAACGCGCCCAAATGCGAGGTCCACGAAATGTCGTTGCCTCCCCCACTGCAGCCGTTATCGCCCCAGGTGGTCGAATCGCCAAAGCAGCAAATGGTCGATTCACTCAAACTCTTCGTTTCCATAATCTTCTCCTCATCCGCCCATCGACGGTCATACAGGAACGTACCGTTTATTCGCAGCATGCCGAGGGGCTATGCACGGGCGCATTCCGCAACGTGCGAATCGAGCCATTCGATATCCTCGGCAAGATGTGCCACGCCCAAATGGTGTTCACCCGGACACACCTCGTGCCGCAGGCCATCTCTGCGACCCAGCAACTTGTAGGCATCGCGCACGATCTCGAGCTGCTCGCCAACATTTTTCAGCCCGCGCGAACCGTTCAGATGATCCTCTTCGCAGCTCTGCACTAACAACGGGCGCGGTGCAATAAGCGAGGCAATATCGCCCATGTCGAGTAAGCGCCAAAGTCCGGGTGTGTAGTTGCAGCTGCAATTGCCATTGAGATGCAGCAGCGAATCGTCGACACCGTACAGATAGCCCGAGACAAACGCCTTGCGCACACGCGGGTCGAGTGCGGCCAGGTACAACGTCATGTAGCCGCCACCCGAAAAACCAAAGCAACCCAGGTCATCCATGGCAATGTCGCCGCGCGCCTCTAGGTAATCGATCAGACGCATGTTATCCCAGGCGTTGAGGCCCGCAACCGTAAGACCCAGCGGCTCGGCCATACGTGCTTGATTCAGACACGTACCGCGCAGGTAGCTGTTCTCGTCATCGCCCTGACCCTTCCAGTCACGACGGTATCCCCAACCGCGCGCATCAGGGCAGACGGTCACGTAACCCATGCGTGCCAAACGCAGACCGTAGTCGTAATTAAACTTACGCACGGCATCATCGACAGCCGGCACGCCCGCAACACCGGCTACGCTTGCAGCACCCGCTCCCTGATGACCATGCGGGCAGATATAACAGCGTTTGAGTCCCCGCTCATCAAGCTTAGGATGAGACGGCTCCAACAGGTAGAACGGCATCCAAACATCACGCTCGACCTGCAACATCGCATGGGTGCGCACGATGCCGCCGGCAACCCGCACGCGGCTGAGCTCACGAATCTCAATCGGGACGCGGTCCATAAGCGAAAGGCCCAAAACATCGTACAGGCGAGTCCTGGTCGCAATCCTCCACGCCTCAAAGTCTGCAGGGGTCTTGCCCGCAAATGCCGCCGAGCGCCCTTCGCGCTTCAGTCGGGCGCGCAGCGCAGGCTCGTCTTCGCAGTACGTCTCGATGTGCACGGTACGGCCATTGGCAGATAGCCTAGTCGTCTCAACCGCATCACCGGTGCCTCCCTCGGGATCCCAGCCATCCGCACCGGCAAGCACCTGCTCGCGAGCGTACCCGGCGGCAGCCATCACATCGAGTTCATTCGCCCACGGCACCCAGCCGGTAGTATCACCCGCCGGCCCATGCAGAATCGCGCCAGCATACTGCACGCAGTTGTGCGCCGCCGGCTTATTCCAATCCCACCAGCCTTCGCGCTTGATATGTCGCCCCAGCCAGCAATCGATCAGCACAGTTTGCGCCCATTCGCGCCAAGGACGACCCAGGTAGACCGAATCCGGCGCCACGCCATCCGGTGCTGTAAACGAACAACCGTGGAACACAAATCCGTACGGCTCGCCTTTAGGCGTGGAGGCTGCCGTTACATACCCGTTGACATCCATATCGCGGTTGAGCGAGCGGATCTCGCACCCCTCAAAGTAGGCACGCGCGCCGCCAAAGATAAAGTCGACATCGCCCTCGATCCGGCAACGTCGAAAATACTGGCGCCCCACCCGGCGCGACGCATACTGTTTGGGCCCTATGAACCCACCCGGTTTAGCCTCATGCAGCGGCAGCGGGCCCAAAAACAGTGTGTCCTGGTGCCCCTTAATGCAGCAGGCATCGACAACCAGACGGTCGCCATCGGCATACAGGGCAATCGCCTGACCGACCTCGCGCCCATCGCCCGCATCGTTTTCGATCGTGAGGTTTGCAAGCGTCACGTCATCGGCATCGACCAGCACCGTATACGTGCGGAAGGTGCCGAGCTTTCCGTCCTGGCCGCTGCCGTCCTCCGAGGGCATCTGCGCCGCAAGGCCGCCAACGATACGCACGCTGTCGGCCGTCTCTCCCTCAATCGTCACATGCGGGCGATGAATCTCGACCCGTTCGCGGTACTCACCCGGCTCGATATGGATTGTCACCGGCCGTCCGTCATTCGGACAGGATTCGTCAATTGCCTCCAAGGCCTTAGAGATACTGTGATATGCCCCCGCACGCTCGGGCGAAACCTCAAAAAATCGTCTCTCACTCATCATCAGTCACCGCGTCCTTTCGTCGTAGACCGTCTACGTTGCAGTTTCGGCATATAAAAAGTTCGCGCAATGGGTCGGGAAGGCCCTGCCCATCGCGCGCCACGACATACCGAATTTAATTGTTTAGGAGCAAACGCCTACGCACGGATAACCTTGTCAACGTTCTGGAGCTGCAGTTCCTCGCCGTCCTGGCCCTCGATCACCACATTTTGCAGATCGAGTACCTTGACGTTTTGCGCGATGATGCCCTGGCGTACCATGGGCTCAACGCCGCAGGCCATGGCCGGGACAAAGGGCTCGGCATCGTCGGCAAAGGTAACGTGAACGTCTTGGAACGTCAGACGCGTCACCTTGCTCTCGGGCAGACCCGTGATATAGGCCGCGGCAGCATGGCAGTTGGTGGCCTCGATATCGCAAAACGTCGTGGCACCAAAGCCGGGCGTGCGGTCGTCGACAGGCAGCGCCTCGCGAGACTGCACGTAATCGGTCTTGCCGTCCTTGTCACAGAAGTAGAAGGAGTTGACCACGAAGGGCGTGAGCACCTCGTCCATGCGAATGTGCTCAAAGGTAATGCCCTCGTTGACGGCATCCTTGCCGCGCCCGCGGCGGGTCTTGACGCGCAGGCCGCGGTCGGTGCGCTCAAAGAGGCACTTGCTCACGGTAAGGTCCTTGATGCCGCCGGCAGCCTCTGAACCCAGGACCACGGCGCCGTGACCATCGTGCATGTAGCAGTGAGAGATCAGCACGTCGTGCGTGGCGGGGCGAAGCTCGGGCTCAATGCCCAGCTTGCCGCTCTTGATGGCGATGCAGTCGTCACCCACTGAGAACTGACAACCAAGGATGCGAACAAAACCGCAGCTCTCGGGATCGAAGCCGTCGGTGTTGTGGGAGTTCTTGGGACCCTCGATGGACAGGCAGAGCGCATCGACGTGCTCGCACAGGATGGGGTGGATGTTCCACGCCGGGCTGTTGCGGACGGTGAAGCCGGCCATGCTCACGTTCTCACACTCGGATAGGAAGATCATGCGCGGGCGGGCGACCTCGCGGCCCTCCTCCGGGCGAAAGATGTTCTTAAAGTCCTTGTTCCACCAGTTGTCCTCGGCAAAATCGGTCTGACCGTCGATGGCACCACGACCATAGATGCACACGTCGTGCACGCTCAGACCCGTAAAGGTAGAGCAGTAGGTCGAGAAACTCTCGCCCTCCCAGCGGCCCAGGGGCAGCATATCGGTGCCGGCATACCCGGCGCCCTCGTCGCCTGTGACCGTGCCCGGAATGTAGGCAAGCGCCGCGCGATCGTGACGGGCCAACAGCACCGCTCCCTCGGCGAGCTCGATGTTGATATTGCTCTTAAGGAAGAGGGACTTGATGCGATAACTACCGGCGGGGATCAGCACGCGCCCGCCCTTGGGGCAGGCCATGATGGCAGCCTGGATGTTGGTGGTGTCGTCGTGCTCGGCATCGCCCTTGGCGCCACAGTCGCGAACGTTGATGGTAAAGGGCTCAGCCGGCGTGGTGACACCTACGCTCAGATCACGCTCGCCACAAACAAAACGAACCAGGTTGCGCTTGCCGGGGGTCAGGCCGTCGACATAGGTCTCGACCGTATTCGTGGTACCAGCGGGCTCGTCGTTGACAAAGATCTCCCACGTATCGGCACAGGTAAAGTAGCCGCCGTCGTCAAGCTCGATCACGGCCGCGCGGGCGTTGCGCCAGATAACGTTCGTCTCCATGGATTTCTCCCTCAAAAAGATGCTCTAAAGGCAAATTGTACGCTGTTAAAAAAGGGCCGTGCCTGCCGGCGGAATTCCGGTGGGACGGCCCTTTGATTTGGACGATATGTCGGCCTTACTCGGCGGGAGTTACGCTACCGTCCTGGAAGCCAACGTTGTTGTGGGCAAAGCAGTCCTCGTACTTAAAGCCGGAGAGCTCCTCGCAAAGCGCCTTGACCTCGGGCTTGACGTCGGCCATCTTGCCACCCTCCTTGACGCGGTGAATCTCGTCGCAAAGGATGTCGCACTGCTCCTTGTCGATCTTGATGCCGCGGGCAAGGACGGCCGCAAGCAGGAAGAAGCCGGCGCAGCCGATGATCATGTAGCCGCAGATATACAGAGGCACGGTAGCGGGCTGGGTCACGGCGTCGCTATTGCCGGCGGTCTGAATGAAGCCGGAGGCAGCAAGGACGATATCCCACACGTTGACGGCGATAGCCTGGGCGATCTGCTGGCAGAGCTGCTGCGCGGAGCTGTAGATGCCCTCGCGACGACGCAGGGTGATGAGCTCATCGACATCGGGGATGTAGTTGAGCAGAACATCGGGCAGGTACTGGAAGCCGACGTAGAAGAACTTCCAGATGGCGAAGATGATGGGGTAGGCGATCATGGCGATGGCGACCGTGGAGGTGCCGTTGATCTGACCAAAGGCGAAGTAGTTGTAGGCAATGATGCACGCAGCGCAACCGACATTTGCGAGGTACCAAGACTTGTGGAAGCCCTTCTTGGCCATGAGGGCGACCCAGATGGCGGTGCAGACGATAGCGACGACCTTGCCAGGCATCTCCATCACGGACTCGTAGGACTTAGGAATCTGCAGGCAGTAGACGATGAAGAAGGACAGGCAGGCAGACCAGCAGGCAGCAGCAAGCTTCGTGGAGACCTGTGCATACAGGACCTTGCGGAAGGACTTGTTGCGGAAGGTGGAGATAACGTCGATGAAGAACTTCTTGATGCCCTCGCCGACGCTCTCGATCTTCTCCTGAGCGACCTCCTCGGGGGTGTGCTCCCACGTGGACAGGTACACGCAGAGCAGCGAGATTGCCATGACCGAAGCGTTGATCGTAGCGATGATGAAGTAGCTAAACGGGTTGGTCTCGCCGAAGGTGCCAAAGCCAAAGCCGACGAGTGCTGCCATCAGGAAGCCGGCGGCGTTACCAAAGAGATGCTTGTAGCCGGTAAGGTACGTACGCTCCTTAAAGTCGTCGGTCATCTCGATGGTAAGCGGCGACAGGTTGGCGGTGCAGAACGTGTACGCGACGTTGTAGATCAGGTACAGCACAAAGTAGTACGGGAAGCCAAACGGCGTAGCCACGAAGATGAGCGGCTCGGCGATCATCATCGGGATGGCCAGCAAGATCCAGAAACGACGGCGACCAAAGATGCGGCCAATCTTGGTGGCATAGAAGTTATCGGCCACAAAGCCCATCAGCGGGCAAAGAATGGCGTTGACATAGATGGCAAACGAGCTGATCAGCGCAGCCTCACCTGCAGACAGGCCACACTCCGTGGACAGGAACAGCACCATGTAGCTGTGCGTAAAGGTCAGGGCACCGGAATTGAGCATACCGCCCATACCAAAGCCCAAGCGCGTCCAGAATGTGATCTTACGCTTTTTTCCGATCTTATTAGTCATCGAGCTCCCTCTCTTTTCTCGATTGTCTTGCAGCAAGACATTGGAGTCCACACTGACATCTGTCTGCCCAGCGTTCAGGGTGAACGTTTAGTTAGATTATGCGCGATTGCTTACGACAGGTGAACGTTCACTTGAATAATATCCTTGAACGGTCGATTTTTACCGCTGAACGGACACAATTGAGATCCTCACACCTATTTTCTGCTGGTAAGGGTGCCATGCTGGACAGCCATGAGATAGGTGAACGTTTATCAGATTTTCTAACATATTCACTTAACCACGAAACGAAAAAGCCCCGCCGGGAACATGAACTGCGCCCCAAATCTTGGACGCCCTAAATAGCGACTAGGCCGCGAGGGCCTGATTCCGGTACTCCTCCGGGGTCAGGCCCTTCAATCTTACCTGCCTCCGGCTCGTGTTCCAGTG
>CABSNS010000014.1:0-12950 GCA_902479105.1 uncultured Collinsella sp.
GGTGCTGCTGCGCCCCGACGGCTCGGCCGCACGGCAGCACGTCGAGCGTGGCAAAGTAATCGCCCGGGCGCTCGGCGCGGCGGATAAGGTCGGCCGAGCCGTCGGGGCGCAGCAGCACCTCGGCGGAGCGCAGGCGGCCGTTGTAGTTGTAGCCCATGGAGTAGCCATGCGCACCGGTATCATGGATTACAAGCAGGTCACCCATGTCGATATGCGGCAGCTCGCGATCGATAGCGAACTTGTCGTTGTTCTCGCACAGATTGCCCGTGATGTCATAGGTGTTCGTGACGGGCGCTGTGGCCTTGTCGGCGCCGCCCGGCTGACCCATCACCGTGATGTGGTGGTAAGCGCCATACATGGCGGGACGAATGAGGTCGACGGCACTGGCGTCCACGCCGATATAGTCCTTGTAGATCTGCTTCTCGTGGATAGCCTTGGTGACCAGGCAGCCGTAGGGGCCCATCATAAAGCGGCCCATCTCGGTGCAGATGGCCACATCGCCCATGCCGGCGGGGGCCAGAATCTCGTCGTAGGCTGCGTGTACGCCCTCACCGATGGCATGGATGTCGTTAGCCTGCTGCTCGGGCAGGTAGGGGATGCCGACGCCGCCGGACAGATTGATGAAGGCGACGTGTGCGCCGGTCTCGCGCTCCAGGCGTACGGCAAGCTCAAAGAGGATGCGCGCGAGCTTGGGGTAGTAGTCGTTGGTGACGGTGTTGCTGGCAAGGAATGCGTGGATGCCAAAGTCCTCGGCGCCCTTGGCCTTGAGCATGCGGAAGGCCTCGAAGAGTTGCTCGGTGGTCATGCCATATTTGGAGTCGCCCGGGTTGTCCATGATGCCGTTGGAGAGCTGGAACAGGCCGCCTGGATTAAAGCGGCAGCTGACCGTCTTGGGGATGGGCCCCGCAACGCGCTCAAAGAACCCGATGTGGCTGATGTCGTCAAAGTTGACGATGGCACCCAGCTTGTCGGCGAG
Source organism: uncultured Collinsella sp. (assembly GCA_902479105.1). Classification (GTDB taxonomy): domain Bacteria; phylum Actinomycetota; class Coriobacteriia; order Coriobacteriales; family Coriobacteriaceae; genus Collinsella. Next base: position 977 of record CABSNS010000014.1, read on the forward strand.
CTCAAAGTCGGCAGCCGGTGTGTCGTTGGACGAGAACATGATGTCGTGTCCCGTGATACCCAGTGAGCGGGCGATCATGAGCTCGGTATAGCTCGAGCAATCGCAGCCGCAGCCGTATTCGTTGAGAATGGAGATGAGCGCAGGGTTGGGGTTGGCCTTGACGGCAAAGTATTCCTTAAAGCCCGGGTTCCATGCAAAGGCGTCGCGCACTTCTTGCATGTTGCGGCGGATGCCCGCCTCGTCGTATAGATGAAACGGCGTGGGGAACTGCTCGACGATATGCTCGAGTGTCTCCTTGTCCACAAACGGCTGCTTGGCCGCATATGCCTCGTTGGGGGTCAATGCCATGTCCCGTAAACCTCGCTATCCAGACGGCGCCATCTGCGCATCGAATCCGCATAGCGTGGACCCAATGTCCGGATAGCGCTCCCGCATTGCTGCAGACAGTCCTGTGGGTGTTTCCCATAGGCCCACCAGGTTGTTCGTGCCCGAAAAGCCCAGTTCGGCGGGTTTCGCCTCCCCACGGGGTCAAAGCCTGCCGGCTCACCCGCGGTTCTTCGTGCCCGCGCCTCTATCAAGTGGTAACGACCCTACCATGTTGCACTTTACCAAACAAGAGTATTCGTATATAACGTTTAAAAAATGCAGGGATATGCTGGAAACATGTGCGCCACAATCCTGTATCACAATAAGTTGCAACAGATGTGCCTCACGAAGGGATCCTCTATGACCGAGCTCCAAGAACTCCGTCGCTATCGCCGCGATCTCCATCGCATTCCGGAGCTCGATTTCGATCTTCCGCAAACCATTGCCTATATCGAGGGCGTGCTGGCACCGCTCACCTGCGAAGTGACCCATCCGTGCCCCAGCTGCGTCTGCGCTTTCTTCGACGCCGGCGTTGATGCCGCGCATGCCACGGCGATTCGCGCCGATATGGATGCGCTGCCCATCGCGGAAGCGACGGGAGCGGCCTTTGCCTCAACCCATCCCGGCAAGATGCACGCTTGCGGACATGACGGACACATGGCCATGGCGCTTGCCGCCGCGACGTATGTCGACCGTACGATTCGCGAGCATCCGGGCGCCATTAGGCGCAATGTTCTCTTTGTGTTCCAGCCGGCCGAGGAAACGACCGGTGGTGCCAAGACGGTATGCGAGAGCGGTGTGTTCGAGCGCTATGGGGCCGACCGCATTTTTGGCTTCCATGTGTGGCCCGATCTGCCCGCCGGCACGTTGGCGAGCTGCCCCGGTCCGCTGCTAGCGCGTTCGAGCGAGACGCATGTGCACATTCACGGGACGAGTATCCATATCGCCAAGACCTACGGCGTTCCCGTTGGCGAATCGCACGATGCGGCATTGGCGGCTGCCAAGTTCTTGGTTTCCGAGCGCGAACTCATGGACAAGCTGGGTGCCGACGAGCCCTGCATTGGTAAGTTCGGCTTGCTGCAGGCCGGTACCGTCTGCAATGCGGTGGCAGGGGAGGCCCATGTTGCCGGCAGCCTGCGTGTGTTTACGGACGACATGTTCGACCGTGCGCGCGAGGGCGTACGCCGTGTACTCGACGAGGCGTGCACCGCAACGGGCTGCACGTATGATCTCGACTTTGCCGAGGGCTATCCACCGGTCGATAACGACCCCGAGCTGTTTGCCAACATCACGCCTGCCTTGCCCGGGCTGCAGCTTGTAGAGGAGCCGCTGTTAATTGCCGAGGACTTTGCTTTCTATCAGCGCCATCTGCCGGGCGTGTTCTTCTTGCTGGGCACGGGTATGCCAGAGGACCAAGACAACCCGAGTGATTCGGATGGCTGCCCCGCCTATGCCACAAGCGCTCTGCATACCGATAGCATGCTCTTCGACGAGGAAATCCTACTCAAAGGCCTCGATGTCTACAAACGATTACTTTCGCTTGACTAAGGCGTGAAGGACTATTTGTTCTAGAAAACACGAACAAACGTACGATATAATAGAGATGTAAGTCTATAGAAACGTTTGACGTTACTAACGTAAGGCGATACTATGATTGCATCGTATAAAGATGAGGATACCGAACGCTTTGCCATGGGTGTGCGGGTCAGGAGGTTCGTGCCCTTTGAGCGTGTTGCGTTGAGGAAGATTCGCCAACTGCAGGTTTGTGCTTCACTTGATGATCTTCGCGTTCCACCGGGCAACCGCCTGGAAGCTTTGAAGGGCGATCGTGCCGGTCAATATAGCATCCGTGTTAACGAGCGCTATCGGGTCTGTTTTGAGTGGAGACAGGAGATGGCTTGGAATGTCGAAATCGTCGATTATCACAAGTGATGAGGCTTCGGCCGATTTGCTGTCGCCGGTGACTCCTGGTGAGCTTCTCAAAGAGGAGTTTCTTGTTCCCATGGGCATTTCTCAATATCGTCTTGCGAAAGAGACTGGGATTCCGGCTCAGCGTATCGGGCAGATTGTCTTGGGAAAACGTCGCGTGACGGCCGACACCGACCTCCGTCTTTGCCGCTACTTTGGCCTGACGGATGGTTATTGGCTGCGCGCTCAGGTGGCGTTTGACCTTGAGGCCGAGAAAAGGCGGATCGAACCGGAACTCGGCAAGATCGTTCCTGTTCAGCAGGCCATCGCACTGTAGTGCTCAAAGATGATGGGGGTGGCGCGGCGATGAGGCGATGCCGACAGTCTGCCGTTTATAGTCCCGGTGGGTGTGGCTGCGGCTTGCTGCTGCTTCCGGTTATTGCTGTGAGCATTGGCGTGATGTTTGCGCTTGCCGGGTTGGCAGCAGCGGCACTCGTGTTGCTGATTGTGGCCATTGGCGTGACGATTTGGCTTTGCCGTAATCGCGAGCAACGCCGTGCCGACGGTAAAACCAATGTCGGCTGGGTCGTCTTCCTGATTATTGCGTACTTGCTGAGTGTCAGCTACCTGGTGTTCTTTGTCCTGTTGATGATCAGTGCCTTTACCGGGGAATCCGTCACGGTGGGTTGATGCGCTGCCAGCAGACGGTTGCGCAAAGTGCGTTTGCTCAACGTTTGGATAACTGCATTGGCCGTTTACCGCAGCCTTAGCTCTCAGCTAATGAATTCAAGTTCAATCCTTCCTACGATGTGCTGTGTGCCGGCACGGTAGCCGGATCGTAGGAAGGATGAATAATGGCAAAAGAGGGAAAGAAGCCGATCGGCAAGATTGTCCTAGGCATCATCGTGGTGCTGGTTATTGTCGGTGCCGTGGGCTCTATGGGCGACAACTCAACCGATTCGTCTGCGAGCGATTCGGCAAAACCTGCCGAGACGACACAGCAAGCTGAGGAGCGAAAAGAACCGCAAGAACCGTATACCATTGCTGACGAGGCTGAAGACACTTCCAATCAGTTTACCTATAAGATCACGGGCACGCTGACCAATAACACGGACAAGGAAAAGAGCTACATTCAGATTGAATATGTTCTGTACGATGCCGATGGCAACCAGGTTGGAACGGCTCTTGCAAACACCAATCATCTGAAGGCGGGCGGCTCCTGGAAGTTCGAGGCGCTGGGTACGGTGTCTCCCGACCAGGTTGCTAGCTGGGAGCGTTCGGACGTAAGCGGTTTCTAGCATGTTGCATGCACTGGGGGAGGTGAAGTCGTATGCCCGATAAAAAGCTGACCGAGGAGTTGCTCAATGAGCTTCTCGACGCGCCAAACATCGATGGCTATATCAAAGAACACGACTTTGCCGCCCCGTCGCTTTCGGACTACCTGAAGCAGCTGCTGCAGGAAAAGGGCTTGGAGCGCTCGCGCGTGGTTCGTATGGCCGATCTCAATGAGACCTTTGGGTATCAGATCTTTACCGGTGCGCGGCATCCGAGCCGCAATAAGGTGCTGCAGATTGCCTTTGCGATGGCGCTGACGCTCAAAGAGACCAACCGTGCGCTGACGGCTGCCGGGGTAAGCGTCCTTAACTGCAAGGACCGCCGCGATGCGATTATCATCTTTTGTATCGATCGCGGGTGCAGCCTCCAAAAGGTCAACGAGGAGCTGTATCGCTTTGGCGAGGAGACGGTGAGTTAGCGGCTGATATCTGAGCCGGCGGAGCTGCCGAACAACGATGCAAACGAACGGGGCGCGGATGCCATGGGGTGTCTGCGCCCTGCGCTATGATGGAGGCTATGGATACTCAGACCCCAACATATTCCGATGACGAGCTGACCGCAGCGCTTGTCGAGCACCTGGCGTCGCTCGATCGCGACGACAGCTATCGCGTGGAGCGTGTACTTAAGCGCTCGTCCGTTGAAACAACCGAGCTCGTGTACTTTGAAGGAACCGGCGGTGGTTCGCTCGGCCCCTTTGTCCGTAAACGCATCGATGCTTCGGCTCAAATCGGAGGGGCATACGAGCGTCTATTTGCCGCTCAGCGGGCAGGCAGGCGTTTTGAGCACCTGCCCAGAATCGTCGATTGTCGTCGTGTGGGCGACGAGCTCAACGTGGTTATGGAATACATCGAAGGGGAGACACTCGGGGCGCTGGTGGACCGTCTGGGAGCCACCCCCGATTATGCGCGTGAATTGTATCCTGCCCTTTGCGACGCCGTGGGTGAGCTCCATGCCGGTTTTGCAATGGCGGGGGAGACGTCGGCGCCGGAGATCCATCGCGACCTCAAGCCGTCGAATATCATCGTGACAGGTGCCAACTATACGCCTAATGACGGCCTGACATTTTCATCGCTGGTGATTATCGACTTGGGGATCGCGCGCGTATGGCGCGATGGCGCCGATGCCGACACCGTCAAGTTTGGGACACGGCCCTATGCGCCGCCCGAGCAGTATGGGTTTGGGCAGACGAGCGTGCGAAGCGACGTCTACGCACTTGGCGCCCTGTTGTTCTTCTGCTTGACGGGAGTCGACCCTAAGCCAGGGCTCGACATGCGCGAGCAATGCGAGGCGCGCGGCATTCCCACTTCACTTGCCGATGCCGTCTGCATGTCGATGGCGCTCGACCCGGCCAAGCGTTTTGCGAGTGCGGAAGCGTTGGGACGGGCGACGCGCGCGGCATACGATCTGAGTCGCCCCGTGCGGCCTTCTGCGCCTGCGCCTGTCCGTACTCCGGCCTCGGAGACAGTGTTGGCGTCCCAAGGGCTCCAGAAACCCGCAGGGCTTCCTAGCCCTGCCGCCTCCGCTGCATGCGGTCTGCTCTCTCGCGTTCCGGAGTCTCTGGGGCGCATTTGGAATACGCTCGTCTGCTTCTCGCTGCTTGTGTTCTTTGCCGGTAGCCACTTTGCCGTCTTTCACCCCACGGGAGCAAACCAAAGCTACCCGACGTGGCTTCTCATAATCGAGTATTTTTTCTTTGTCGATGGCCTTATGGTGCTTATGCATTTTGCGCTGCTCGATAAGCGCCGTCTTCGTCGGCGATTCGCATTGCTCGACAGCTATCGCGGCAAGAAGCTCGCGAAGCTCTTGCTCAAGGCATTGGGTGTGCTGCTCCTATGCATGATCGTCATAGTCGCGGTTGCCAATGCGACCGGCGTCGTCGATACCTCCGCTACCTAAAAGAAAAAGGGCCCCATTGGGGCCCTTTGCAGTTGCACTTAGATGCGGTTCATCTGAGCGGCGACTTTGTTGTACCAGTCCTGCCACGTGGGCGGGCAGTACTTTTTGGCCGCTTCTGGGGTAAGGGTGGAGCCGTAGTTGGCGCCCAGATAGGCAACGTGAGCGGAGATGCCCTCGCTCCAGCTGCCAAAGCTGCGCCAACCGCCGCCGCGGGCACTCCAGCCCCAGGCGTTGTAAGAATTGGCGCAATAAGCACCCTTGGTGCTCTCGATGCAGGCGATGGCGGGGGACCAACGGGGGTCGACACCGGTATTCCAAGCGGCGACGGCAAAGTTATAGCCCTGGCCTGCCATGGGGGAGCCGGCGAGATAATTGTCGATGCGGCCTGTCCACTCATTAATGAACGAATCGTAATCGGAGCTACCGGTATTGGCGTTGTTCACCGTGGTGTCGATGGTGGTGTTGGTGTTGGTGGCCTGGCTGCTGGAATTGCTGCCGCTTACGCCCTCGCCCGAGAGCTTCTCGGCGGCAGCGGCCTTATCGGCCTCAAGCTTGGCAAGCTCGGCGGCATTTTCCTGCTCGGCTTTTGCCTGTGCCTCGCTGCGGAGCTGCTGGGCCTGCGCCAGCGCATCCTCGGCGTTTTTCTGCTCTGCCTCAAGCTGAGACTTGGCTTGCTGGAGCTCGGCCTTGTTCTGCTCGAGTTCGGTTTGCATGTTATTGAGCTGCTCGATCTCGTCGACGCTCGAGTTCGTGATCTGGTTGGTGTATTTGCAGGTCGTGATGAACTCACCCAGGCTCTGCGCGTTGACCAGGAAGCTCACGATGGGATTGGTGCCCTTCTGATACTTGTACAGATCGCGCATGGCGGAGCTTGCCTTGGCCTGCTGCTCGGGAAGCTTAGCCTCGATTTCCTCGATGCTTGCCTCATTGGAGTCAATCTGCTTTTGCAGGTCATCGAGTTTGGTGCGGGCGTCGTTGTAGGCGCTCGTGGCGGCTTCGATCTTCTGCTGGGCTGCGGAAAGCTGGTCCTGCGTTGCCTGCGAGGCGGCATACGCCGCAACGGGGGAGAGCATCGGCGTGGCCGTCAGCGCAACGGCGAGCGCGGCGCTCGTGATGATACGAGCCGGCTTCGACGCAATGAGCGCTGCGGTGCGATGATTCGAATGCTGCATCCAGTCCCTCTGCAATCAATCGTAGGTTATGGTTCGAACGGTATTCTACTACTGCTTTCGACCTCAACTTGAACCTTAAAGGTTCCAAAGGGTCAATTTGAACTTGAGGCTTTGGCTTTGACCTGCAGTTATGATGAATTGTTGAGAAACCATAGAGTTCAACTTTAACGTTACGGGGGCCTGTTTGAGAGGAGTTTAGGGCTGTAAAAGCTATCTCAACGTGGGGTTTTACAACTACAGCGTGCCCTCCTGACGAGCCTGCTTAATCTCTTCGAGCGCCTCGGCGGGGGTGAACGAACAGGAGCCGTCGCCGAGTTTGACTACCTGGATATCGTCGCCGGTATGGACCTCTCCGCCCTTTAGGACCACGCCAAAAATGCCCTCCTGGGGAAAGATGCAGTCGCCGGCGAGATAGTAGATGGCGCAACGGGTGTGGCAGACCTTGCCGATTTGGCTGATTTCGACGAGCACGTCGCTTCCAAGCTTGAGCTGTGTGCCCAAGGGGAGCGAGAGCAGGTTGATGCCCCGGGTTGTAAAGTTCTCTCCAAAGTCACCCTCGCGCACATCGAGTCCGCGAGCCTGCGCCGTCTGGATGGACTCTGCGGCCAAAAAGGAAACCTGACGGTGCCAATGCCCGGCGTGTGCGTCGGAGGCGAGGCCGAATTGCTCTATAACGGTGTCGCGTCCATCGGCGACGGGCGACTTGCGTGTGCCCTTGTGTGCCGACGTGTTGATCGAGACGATACGGGCAGGCCCGTTGTAGGCGTCGTTTGCCGTGCACAGGGGAGCGGTCGCTTTCGCACGTTCCGCCAGCTCGCGCCTCGCGGCATTGAGGATGGGATTATCGGTCGGATGGTCTTGGGGCACGTGTGCGCCTTTCGCTCGAAGATGTCAATACGCTGAATCCTACAACAACGGTAGGTTCATTGCCCATTGTCATACAACGGTGAGCGCCGTCTTCGTGCTGGCCTTCGTGCTGGACGATTGCGTCGATTGCCATAGATACGGTGGAGCTTTGGGCGCCGGCGGCTTGGCACGCTAGAATAAATCAGTTGCGCAAAGACCGCCCGTTGTGTGGGCAGTTCATGATAGGAAGTTTCCATGGCATTGCAATTTACAGAGCGCGAGTTCATTCCCGTGCTGCTCGGTGGCGACATCAACGCCTATTCGGTGGCGCGCGCCTTCTACGAGGAGTACCAGGTCAAGAGTCTGGTCTTTGGCAAGTATCAGACGGGTCCCGCGTACCGCAGCCAGATTATCGACTACACGCCCAACGTGGATATCGATACCATGCCCGTGATGCTCAAAACCGTCAACGGCATTGCCCAAGCGCATACCGATAAGACGATTGTCCTTGTGGGCTGTGGTGACAACTATGTCGCTCTCGTGGCTCAAGCCAAGGATGCTCATGAGCTGGCGGATAACATCGTCGCTCCCTACGCGCCCTACAGCATGCTCGAGCAGTGCCAGAAGAAGGAGATCTTCTACGAGCTGTGCGAGAAGCATGGCGTGCCCTATCCGCACACGTTTACCTTTACCAAGGCGATGCTTAATGCCCAGGGTGAGGCGCCTGCCGAAGCGCTCGACCAGATCGATTTTCCTTACCCGATGATTCTGAAGCCTTCTGACGGCATCATGTGGTGGCAGCATGAGTTCGAGGGCCAGAAGAAGGCCTATGAGATTGCCGACCGCGCCGAGCTGGAACAGGTCATTCGCGATTCGTATGCCAGCGGCTACACCGACGACCTGATCTTGCAGGATCGCGTGCCCGGCAACGACGAGTACATGCGCGTGCTCACCAGCTATTCCGACCGCAACGGTAAGGTCCGCATGATGTGCCTGGGCCATGTGCTGCTCGAGGAGCATCAGCCCCACGGTGTCGGCAACCATGCCTGTATCATTACCGAGCCCAACGACGAGCTCATGGGCGGCGTGCGCAAGTTGCTCGAGGACCTTCACTTTGTGGGCTATTCCAACTTTGACGTAAAGTACGACGAGCGCGACGGCTCGTTTAAGTTCTTCGATTTCAACACGCGCCAGGGCCGCAGCAACTACTACGTTACCAACAGCGGCTTTAACGTTGCCAAGTATGTGGTGGACGAGTATGTGTTCAACCGTCCGTTTGAGCCGGAGTTTGTGACGGCTCAGGACGAGGCCCTGTGGATGGTCGTCCCCATGGGCGTCGTCGACAAGTACGTCAAGGATCCCGAGCTGCGCGCTAAGGTGCATCGCCTGGACAAGGAAGGCAAGGGCGCCGACCCTTCGTTTATGAAGGGCGACTTTGTCTTTAACCGCTGGCTGCGCATGTGGCACACCAAGCTGCGCCACTTTAAGCTGTTCAAGACGTATTACAAGTAGATGAGTGCGGCGCCCGTCCGGTTTGCATCGGGCGGGCGCGGGTATGATACGCGCAATTGCGCAAGCGTCACCAAGGAGGCGGCGATGGAAAAGCTGGGAGTTATCGGCGGCATGGGCGCCGAGGCCACGTCGTATTACTACGACCAGGTGGTGCGTCATACGGCTGCTGCCTGCGATCAGGAACATATCGACATGGTGGTGCTCTCCAAGTCGACCATGCCCGACCGCACGCTGGCCATTAAGACCGGCGAGCATGCCAAGCTGCTGGCGACCATGAAAGAGTGTGCCCGGGCACTCGAGTCGCTGGGCTGTGCGCACATTGCCATTCCCTGCAACACGTCGCACTACTTCTACGACCAGATCCAGTCGTTTACGAAGGTGCCGATTATCCACATGCCGCGTGAGTCGGTTCGTTATGCCCTTGCGGGTGCGGTGATGGGAGAGTGCGAGTTCGACCCCAACCTGAGTGTGCCGGCCGAGCCGGTGCATAAGATCGGCATCATGGGCACCGATGGCACCGTGGGCGCGGGCGTCTACGGCCGCGAATGTAAGGCTGCGGGTGTTGAGGTCGTCTATCCCAGCGAGAAACGTCAGAACGATGTGATGTCGCTTATCTACGATGATGTGAAGGCCGGACGTGAGCCCGATATGGATAAGTTCGACCGCGTGATGTGGGAGTTCGCCCGTAGCGGCTGCGACCGCGTCATTCTGGCCTGCACCGAGCTCTCGGTGCTGCAGAAGTACCGAGAGATGCCCGAGATCACCCTCGACGCCATGGATGTCCTGGTGCGCGAATCCATCATCCGTAGCGGCGCCCCCTACCGCCTCTAGCTTCCGACCTGTCAAAAAGGGACAGGTTAATTTTGGTAGGTTTTATCTGGTGAAACAGTAAGGCCTCGGCTCGTTTGGTGCGAGCCGAGGCCTTTTGCGTTGGGCGGTTGCTGTCAGTGGTGAACTAGAACAGGAAGCCGATGGCGATGAGGGCGATGCTGACGATGAGCACGGCGATGTCCAGGCCCTTGATGGGGTAGCGCTTGTACGAGCTGGTGCGCGTACGCAGATAGAAGCCGCGCTGTTCTGCCGCCAAGGCTGTGGCATCGGTCTTGCCCACGCTCGAGATGAGCAGTGGCACACACAGTGGCAGCATGAGCTTAAGCTTCTTGATGGGGTTCTTGGTGTCGTACTCGACGCCGCGTGCGGTCTGCGCCTCCATGATGGCGTTCATCTCCTGACCAAACACCGGCACAAAGCGCAGCGCCGTGGTAAAGGTGAAGGCATAGCGATACGGCACGTGCAGCACCTCGACGCAGGCGTTGGCAAGGTCGTTGAGCTTGGTCACCATGAGCATGAGGATGAGCGGTAACGCCACACCCAGCAGGCGCAGGCAGGCCTTCGATCCTGTGATGAGGCCCGTGTCGGTGATAAAGCCCCACACCACGTTGCCATCGCGCATAAAGGCCAGCTGGAGCACCAGCATGATAAGCGCGAGCGGAATCAGCAACTTGAGCAGCGAGAACAGACGGTCGACGACGCCGGCATAGGCACCCAGCGCAAGGGTGAGTGCCAAAAAGCCCAGCAGCGCCACGTAGGCGTCGGACAAGAAGATGCCGACGATGATGGCGGCGGCGAGGCCCAGTTTGACGACGGGGTTCAGGCGATGCAGCAGCGTGTCACCCGGCATGTAGTCGATGACGTTAACCACGGTGGACCATCTCCTTGGTAATTCGAACGACATCGGTGACCTCGCTCACCTGCGCAAAAGCGGGCGAGACGGAAGATGCCAGACGGCGCGAGAGTTCGATGACCTGGGGCGGCTCAACGTAGGCACGCTGCATGAGATCGATGTTCGAGAATAGCTCGTGCGTGCGGCCGCGGTCGAGGATGCGGCCGTCGGCCATTACCACGATGCGCTCGGCAAAGTCGGAGACAACTTCCATGTCGTGGCAGACCATGATAACGGCGCAGCCGCGCTCGGCCATGGTGCGCACGGTTTCCATGACGGTCATGCACTCGCGGTAGTCAAGGCCGCTCGTGGGCTCGTCGAGCACGACGATCTTGGGCTCAACCACTACGACGGAGGCAAGCGCCACCATTTGTCGCTGGCCGCGCGAAAGCGAGAAGGGCGCCTCGTCGGCCGGCAAGCCAAAGCGATCGATGACCAGCTGGGCGCGACGCAGGGCCTCGGCGCGGTCCATGCCGCCCAGTTCCAAGCCAAAGGCGACCTCGTCGAGCACGGTGTCCTTGCAGATCTGGCGGTCGGGGTTTTGGAAGAGGGTCGCGACCTCGCGGGCGATACGGCTCGTGGGGACCGCGGCAGTGTCCAGGCCCGTAACGCGTACGCTGCCCGAGGAAGGCTTAAGCAGGCCCATGAGCAGCTTGGTGAGCGTAGTCTTGCCGGCGCCGTTTTGGCCGACGATGCCCACGAGCTCGCCAGGATAGAGCGTCAGGCTAAGGTCGTGTACGGCGGCGCCACCATTGGGATAGGCAAACTCAACATGGTCGAAGGTGAGTACGGGTTCGGCGTCCTTGGCATGAGGACGCAACGACGGTGCATGCGGGGAACCGGCGGGCGCCTGGGCTTCGATAGCCGCGTGTGCGGGGTCGACGATGCCCGAAATCAGGCGCTCGGCCTCATCGACATCCAAGCAGGGGGTACCGCTTACCAGGCCATCGGCCTCGAGGCTATTGAAGATACGCGTGACGCGAGGGCAGTCGACGCCGATGGCACGGAGCTCGTCGGTATGCGCGAAGACCTCGTGTGGCTCGCCCTGCAGCGCGATTTCGCCATGGTTGAGCACGAGCACGCGGTTGCAGTACTCCGAGAGCAGGGCGACCTTTTGCTCAACGACGACGATGGTGATTCCAAGTGTGCGGTTTGCCTCACGCAGCGTCTCGAAGACCAGCGTGGAGCTGGCGGGGTCGAGTGCCGCGGTGGGCTC
>CABSNS010000015.1:0-12769 GCA_902479105.1 uncultured Collinsella sp.
AGATGCTCAGGAGTCTCGTGGGCTCGGAGATGTGTATAAGAGACAGGCATAAACTGCTCGCTCACGTAGCCGCCCACGCGCTGGGTATAGCTGTCGGGCGTCACCAGGTTGGGGTAGGTAGCCTCGATTTCCTGCAGCTCAACGAGCATTTTGTCAAAGGCGGCGTCCGTGATCTCGGGCGCGTCGAGCATGTAGTAGCGATAGGCGTGGTAATCGAGCTCGTGGCGCAGCTCGGCCGCGCGCGCTGCCGCCTGGGCACGGGCGTCGGTCGGTGCGGCGGCATCCGCGCTCGCGGGCGTTTCGGTATCGATGTCCACACCGTCACCAAACAGGCTCGATTGCTCCATAGCGGCACTCCTTCGCTCGATTTCAAACGGATACTAGAGTACCACCGGTCACGATAGGGCCGAATAACCCTTTCGAACCGCACCGAATCGGCAGCCACCAGACTGGAGTGGACAGTTAGTTCAGATACGTATAAATCCTAGAGCCGAATCAAGCACGAACACCCCTGTTTCAACTAATTTGGGCTCCTCGAGACCATGTAAACGTCCCACTCTCCCTTCCAAACACCCATTCGAGCCCCATCCCAATCAAAAATTGCTCAAAACGCATCCCAAGCTGCCCCAGATTTATACGTATCTGAACCAACTGTCCAGACCATTACGAACCAGGCCTCTTATCAGCCCCAAGTGATCCGTTTTTCTCCGTCCCCAACGGATCAATAAGAAAAGAGGGGCTGTCCCACGTTGATGGGACAGCCCCTCTGGCATCGGTATGTGCGATACGGCTCGTTAGAAACCCTGACCGTAGCCCTGGCCCTGCTGGCCCAGCAGCTCCTCCAGATACTGGCGCAGCTGCTCGTCGGTAATACCGCCGTTGCCGGTGTCAGTCGCGCTGTCGTCCTGCTGCTGGTTCTGCAGCTCCTCGTCGGAGCCAAGCTCGACGGTGACCTTCTTCTCGTCCTTGCCGCGCATGAGCGTGATCTCGACCTTCTCGCCCACCTCGTGGCTGCGCAGCGCGATGATCAGGCCATCGGCGCTCGTGATCTCGTCGTCGCCCAGCTTGGTAATGACATCGCCCTCTTGGATGCCAGCCTTGGCGGCGGGACCATCCTCGACGACGCTCGCCACATACGCGCCGCTGTCGGTGCTCAGCTTGTTGGTGCGGGCGTTGAGCGCGTTGACGCTCGAAAGCGTGGCGCCCAGGTACGGGTGCACCGGCGTCTTACCGTCGATGATCTGGTCGGCAATATTCTTGGCATAGTTGACCGGAATGGCAAAGCCCACGCCCGAGCTGGAGCCCGAGTAGCTCTCGATAAGCGAGTTAATACCCACGAGCTCGCCGTTGTCGTTGACGAGCGCGCCACCGGAGTTACCCGGGTTGATGGCGGCATCGGTCTGGATCATATTGGCGTAGATGGTGTTGCCGCTGGTAGAGCTCATGGCCGTGGAGCGATAGAGCGCCGACACGATGCCCGTGGAGACAGACTGCTCGTTGCCGAACGGCGAGCCGATCGCCATGACCCACTCGCCCACGTTGAGCTTGGAGGAATCACCAATCTCGATCGGCGTGAGCTTGGAGGCGTCAGCATCCTTGAGCTTGATGACGGCCAGGTCGCTCGAGGCATCGTTGCCCACGAACTCGGCCTCGTACGTGGTCCCGTCGTCCATGGTAACCACGTACTGGTCATAGCCATCGACCACATGGTTGTTGGTGAGGATATGGCCCTCGGTATCGAGCACAACGCCCGAACCGACGCTGCCCGAGCCGTCCGACTCGTCGGCAGACTGCGAAAGCGAGCCATTCTGGCTGCCGCTCGAAGTGGCGGTAATGGAAACCACGGAGGGCAACGCCTTGGCTGAAACGGCCTCGGCCAGCGTGGTGTCCTCGGAATCGATGGTGATCTTTTGCGTCGATGAGCCCGAAGCACCCGCCGTCACGGCGTTCCTGCCGCCGCCGATATCGAGCGTGCCACTCATAATGAGCGCGATGACCAGCAGGGCGCCGCAGGCACAGCCGGCAAGCGCCGTAATGAAGATCGGCAGCTTTTTGGTCTTGGTCTTGACCACCGTGTGCTTGTTTACAACCTGCTGGCCGCCCAGCGGCTTGCCGGTCTGCGTGTCGTAGGCCTGCACGTAGGGAATGTTGCCGTCGGCAGGCGTCGACTCCACCTGCACGCGCGGTTGCTGCTGCGTCTCGCCGGCGTGGCCCGCATCCTGGGGACACTGGGAATCGTTCTCGCTCATAGCTGCGATCCTTTCGTCAAATAACCAAAGGCCCGCCAAACATGTGGCGGGCCATCATTGTTCACGTTGAGTTGTACCCCAATATGCGGGTGCACGTGTATGAGAACGCAATCTTTTAGGAAGGCTTAAGTTCTGTTGCAGGCCCAAAAGGACCCGGCCTGCGGCAAAACCACCACAAAGGTGCCTGTCCCCTTTGTGGTGAAAAGCTAGTCCTTAAACAGATAGCCTACGCCGCGGACAGTGGTGATGTGTGCCGCAATCTGCGGGCCCACCTTGGAGCGGATGCGTCGGATGTGCACGTCGACGGTACGCGTGCCGCCGCAGTACTCAAAGCCCCACACGCGGTGCAGCAGCACCTCTCGGCTGTAGGCGCGGTTGGGGTGCGTCGCCAAAAAGCTCAGCAGCGAGTACTCCATCAGCGTCAGGTCGATAGGCTCGTTATCGAGCGTTACCTGGTAGGTAGCCAGGTTGATCTCGAGGTTATCGATGTTGAGCACATCGTCGGCGGCGACGGTCTCCTCCTCGCCCATCAGGCGCTGCGCGCGAGCCTTGAGCTCGTTGGGCGTCGCCGTGGGGCATACAAAGTCGGCATGCGCGTGATTCGGCAGGCGCAGGGTGCCGAGCGCCTCGTCGTCAACGATCACCAGCATGGGGACGCCGCCGCGGTCGTCGAGCCATTTGGCAATCTGATCGATGCGGTCGCTGCGGATGCCGTCGGAATCGAGGATCAGCAGGTCAAAGTCGTGCGCCGCAGTCGGCGAATCGGGGGTAGCCAGGCTCACCTCGACACCCAGGGTGGTCGTCAAGCTGCGGGCAAACTCGTGGAAGCGCGTCGTGCGCGCCATGAACAGGGCACTCTTTTCGGACATATCGGCCTCCAAAAAAAATGAGCTCAATCGTACTGGAACAAGCCAGCGCGATTAGGAGTTCGCCAGGTAGTGCTTGATCTCCCACTCGGTGATCGTAGACTCAAACTTATGCCACTCGTCGCGCTTCTTTTTGAGGAAGAAGCCGTGGATATGCTCGCCGAGGGCATCCTTCATAAACTGCGAGTCCTCAAACACGTCGAGCGCCTCTTTGAGCGAACGCGGCAGCGGCGTGTAGCCGGCCTCGACCATCTGGCGGTCGGTAAGCTTGAGCGTCTCGGCCGTTGCCTCGGGCGGGAGCTCCAGCTTGCGCTCGATGCCGTCCAGACCAGCCGCCAGCGTGACGGCGTTGACCAGATACGGGTTGGCCATGGGATCGGGACTGCGCAGCTCGATGCGCGTGGACAGCTGCTTGCCGGGCTTGTAGACCGGGATGCGGACCATACTCGCGCGGTTGCGCAGGCCCCACGTGGCGTACTGCGGCACGGAGTCGCCACCCGTGGTGATGCGCTTGTACGAGTTGACCGTGGGGTTGGTGATGGCGCTGATCTCGCGCGCGTGCGCCAGAATGCCGGCCATGTAGTGCTTGGCGACGTCGGAGAGATGGTACTTCTCGTCGTCCTCTCCCCAAAAGACGTTGTTGCCGTCGTGGTCGAACAGCGACTGGCACAGGAACATAGCGCTGCCATCCTCGCCCGCCAGCGGCTTGGGCATAAAGGAGGCGTGGCAACCGCTCTCGTAGGCCTGCTGTTTAATGATGAGTTTGGCCGTGGTGATGGCGTCAGACATGCTCAGGGCCTCGGCGTGGCGCAGGCTCATGCCGTGCTGCGAGCGACCGGCGGCGTGGAAGGTGTACTCCACCGGCACGGACATCTTCTCGAGCGTGAGGACCGTGTTGCGGCGCAGGTCGCGAGCGGCATCGCTCACCGAAAGATCGAAGTAGCCCACGTTGTCGAGCGGCTCGGGGGTGTGCTCGTCGGGGAAGTAGTAATACTCCAGCTCGGCGCCCACGTTGAGCAGGTAGCCAGCCTTCTCGGCCTTGCGGAACATGCGGCGCAGGGCATCGCGCGGATCGCCGGCGAAGGGCTTGCGGTCGGGGGTGCACACATCGCAGAACACGCGGGCGACGCCGTTGTGGCTCGGGCGCCACGGCAGAATCTGGAAGGTCGAAGCATCGGGAAACGCCAGCATGTCGGCTTCCTCGGGCGTGGCAAAGCCCTCGATGGCCGAGCCGTCAAAGCCAATGCCCTCCTCAAAAGCGACCTCGAGGTCCTCGGGGCTAATGGCAAAGTTCTTGAGGCGGCCGAGAATGTCGACAAACCACAGACGCACAAAGCGGATGTCACGCTGCTCTACGGAGCGGAGTACGTAATCGATGTTCTGCTGGTTCATGTCGCTCCCCTTTCTTTCGGGCGGGTTTCGACTGGTCTATATCGCAGATACTATCGCAGAAAAATGTTTCCGCAGGGTTAAAGCGTATCAAGCGCTCAAAAAACGTGCGCGAACAGGCAGTTGCGAACGAGCGGTTAGCGCGAGGTCGATGCGCGGTGTTCGATGTGGCCGGGGATCTCGATGCGTTTGGGCGCCAGCTTTGCGGCCTCGCCCACGGTGGTGGTAACGACGTCGATGCGCTCGGAAAGGCGCTCGACTACGCGCTCGGCAATGGTGAGGGTGTCCTGCGCGGCCGTGGTGACGCCGCCAAAGAGCACATGGTTCCAGGGGTAGTCGTCAAACGTCGCGATCTTGAGCCCCGCCGGCAGCGAGGGACCAAGCTGCGCCAGCGCCTCGGTCAGACGCAGGAAAACCAGGCCGTTGACGGCGATAAGGCCGAGCCTTTTGCCCGCGTAGTCGCGGATGGTCTTGTCCAAACGGCCAACGCCCGTGGCGCCACCGTCGGCCAGGGTGACGACCTCGCCCGCAAGGCCGCGGCGCGAAAGCTCGTCGGCAAAGGCCTCGGCGCGCTCTCGACGCACGGGGCTATCGTCGCTTGCCTCGGTGAGCAGGCACAGACGCTCGCTGCCTGCAGCTGCCAAGGCGTCTACCAAGCCGGCGACCAGCTCACGGTTGTTAGATGTCACCAGGTCAACACCGCCGTCGGCAACGTCGCGGTCGAGCAGCACGACGGGCAGACGTCCCGCTGCCGCGGCGATCGCCTCGTCATTGCCTCCGCAGGTGTTGACGACCAGGCCGTCCACGCCGGCATCGATAAGTCTGGTGAGCGACTCCGCTTCCTTAGCGGGGTCGTTGCCGCTAATGGCCGTCATGAGCGAGCAGCCGCGCGCCGCGGCGCTGGCGGAAAGGCCCTCGAGCATGGCGCTCGAGAACGGGTTGGCGATGTCAGCCAGAATCACACCGATGAGGTTCGTACGCGAGCTGCGCAGATTGCGCGCGGCGGCACGTGGGCGATAGCCGGTGCGCTCGATAACTGCCGCGATGCGAGCACGGGTCTCCTCGGTCATTTGCCCGGGGCGGTTGTTGAGATAGCGCGAGACCGTGGCCGGGCTCACGCCCGCCTCGGCGGCAATGTCCTTGATTCTCATCTGCGCCATAGCGCACCCCGTTTCCCAATTGTCGGCAGTCTGAGCCATTTTAGGCATTTTTTAAAAATCTCGGTTGCAAAACGCTGTAGGTGAGTATACTACAACTCGAAACGAAACCGATTTCGTAAACCGATTTCGGCGAGCGTTGGCACGCAGGTGCAAAGACGTACCCTACCGTCTTGGCACCTGCGTGCCAACGCCATATCAAAGGTGTACGCACGAGTAAAAGGAGCTGCGCGACCATGGGTAAAACGGTTCTTACCTTCGGCGAGATCATGATGAGACTCTCACCCAAAGACCACCTGCGTATTGAGCAGGCAACCGAGTTTGACGTCCGCTACGGCGGCGCCGAGGCCAACACTGCGCTTTCCCTGGCCTACCAGGGCGACAAGGCCGCTTACGTCTCCGTTGTCCCGGCCAACCGTCTGGGCGAGTGCGCCCTGCGTTCGCTGAAGGCCTACGGCGTCGACACCACGCGCGTCGTGCGTCAGGGCGACCGTCTTGGCTCCTATGTGTTTGAGGTCGGCGCCTCGCAGCGCGGTAACGGTTGCGTCTACGACCGCAAGTACTCTGCCATCAACATGGCCAAGCGCGACGTCTTTGACTGGGACGAGATCCTCAAGGGCATCGATGTCTTCTATTTCTCCGGCGTGACCCCCGCCGTCTCCGATGAGATGGCTGCCGCCTCCAAGGATGCCCTCACCGCCTGCCGCGCCAATGGCATCACGACCGTGTGCGACGTGAACTATCGCGGCAAGATGTGGTCGCCCGAGAAGTCGCAGGCCACCATGAAGGAGCTCCTGCCGCTCGTCGACATCTGCATCGCCAACGACGAGGACGCACCCGCCGGCCTCGGCATGACCTGCGTCTCCGGCTCCCTTGCCCACGGCATCGAGGAGCGCGACACCTATGTCGAGATGGCCCGTCAGATTTGCGCCGAGTACGGCTGCAAGAAGGTCGCTTCGGTCGTCCGCAACATCTCCTGCGTCGAGCGCTCCATCTGGATGGGCATGCTCTATGACGCCGAGAGCGGCGAGCACTGGTTCTCCCCTGCTCACGATGTGCACGTGCTTGAGGGTGTTGCCGCCGGCGACGCTTTCAACGCCGGCCTCGTCCATGCCCTCATCAACGACTTTGACCCGCAGGACGCTGTCAACTACGCGATTGCAGCCTCGATCCTCAAGCTCACTATCAAGGGCGATTCCAACTTGGTGACCGCAGACGAGATCGCAGCCGCGGCATCAGCCGCCGACGGTGGCACCCGCGTCGCGCGCTAGTCCGTCTCCATTCCGCGGGCCGCAGCTTTCCAATCCCATACCCCTGCGGCCCGCTCCCCGATTCCTCCGGCCGGGCAAAACCACCAGTCCCATTCCGGTTTTGCCTGGCATTCCCTACATGACTGGTCGAGCAGCCGGTTTTGGAATTGCTTGAACCCCAAGCGGTGCCTCCGATAACCAATCCAAAATCGGCTCCTGACCAGCACATTTGGCAATCACGCGCCCATGCGCGCCACACATCGAAAGGAACATCATGTTCGATCAGTTCTACACCACGCTTGAGTCCCTGGGCATCGTGCCGGTCGTTGTGCTCGACAAGGTCGAGGACGCCGCTCCGCTCGCCCACGCCCTTATGGCAGCTGGCATGAAGTCCGCCGAGGTCACCTTCCGCACCGCTTGCGCCGCCGAGTGCATCGCCGCCATGGCCGAGGCCGAGCCCGAGATGTGCGTTGGCGCCGGCACTGTCCTGACCGTCGAGCAGGTTGAGCAGGCCCGCGCCGCCGGTGCCAAGTTCATCGTCTCCCCGGGTTACAACGAGGACGTCGTGAAGCATTGCATCGACATCGAGCTGCCCGTCCTTCCCGGCACCGTGACCCCCTCCGAGGTCACCGCAGCCGAGAACCTGGGCCTCAAGGTCACCAAGTTCTTCCCCGCGTCCCAGTATGGCGGCCTGAACACCATCAAGGCCCTCGCCGCTCCGTTTGTCGGTCACCGCTTTATGCCTACCGGCGGCGTGAGCACCGCCAACGTCGAGGAGTACCTGAGCTCCTCCGCCATCATCGCCTGCGGTGGCACCTGGATGGTCAAGCCGGCCCTGTTTGCCGACGGCGACTTCTCCAAGGTCGAGCAGATCGCCCGCGAGGCCATGGACGTCGTCAAGAAAGTCCGCGGCTAGGTTTAGCTCTCTATCGTGAAAGGGGGCGTGCCCTAGACCTCGCCCCCTTTCTTTTAAAGCGGCTCGGAAGCGCGCCGTTTCCGTCACGAACAAGAACCAAAACCGTCTTGTATGCTGATAGAACGTGACGGAAGCGACACGCCTCCAAGCCGCTTTGCCTACTCGGCTGGCCGTCGCGCTCAACTGAGCCACTTCGGTAAAAGCCGAGCCATCAAAACAGCTGCGGCGACGTCTGGAGGAATGGACCTTTGCTTCCGGTCTTTTCCTCCAAGCGGCACCGCATCTTTGTGCCCCGGTCACACCCCAACGCAGTTGCGGTGAAATAGGGACTGTTTGCGCCACCTAGGTCACAAAACAGTCCCTATTTCACCGCAACTTATATGGGGATTGATTAGATGAACGAGTCTTTGGACAGCTCAAAATAGTCGGGATGCAAGGCGATAACCGGACCTTGCTCTTCGGGCATCAGGTGCAGGTGTGTCTCTGCCAGATAGCTCGCCGCGTCGGTATCGCCCCTCTTAATGGCCTCGAGAATCCGGCGATGCTGCCGACGAATCGGCTCCCAATCCAAATCCTGCGACACCATACGCAACCAGTTATATCGCTCAAAATGCGTGTTGATGCTCTTCATCCAATCCCACAACATGTGACGACCGGCAATCTCAAAACATGTCTCATGGAACAGGTTATCCAGGTCAAAGAAACGGCGCGTTTCGCCATGGTCGAGCGACTCGGACTCGGTAAGAATCTGCTCAAGCCGCTGCTTTTGCTCGGGCGAGGCGGCCGAACAGCATTTAATAAGCACGCTTCTCTCGAGTTTCTCGCGCAAGAAACAGGCGTTCTCGGCACGCTCCATGCTGATTTTTGAGACATAGGTGCCGCTTTTGGGACGCGTTTCCACCAGCTCCTGCTCACGCAGGCGCACAAAGGATTCGCGAATGGGCGTGCGCCCGATTCCCGTCTCCTTTTCCAGACCAATCGCCGAAAGGCGCGTGCCGGGCTTGAGCTCGGCATAGATGATCTTAGAGCGCAATGCGTTGTATGCCTGGTCTTGCAGGCTCTGATAATGCTGGTGTTGTTCCAT
Source organism: uncultured Collinsella sp. (assembly GCA_902479105.1). Taxonomy (GTDB): domain Bacteria; phylum Actinomycetota; class Coriobacteriia; order Coriobacteriales; family Coriobacteriaceae; genus Collinsella. Next base: position 8,912 of record CABSNS010000015.1, read on the forward strand.
AAAGCCCTCGGATAAGTCCTCGGTTAGTCGAATACCACCATGCAATACTATCGCATCCCCCGCCCCCTCATAAGTTGCGGTGGAATAGTTCCTGTTCAAGGCCTTCAGCAGCAAAAACAGGAACTATTCCACCGCAACTACAGCCAACGAGTTGTTGCGATTAGGTGAACGTTCACCTTTTTATTGTTTTTCTCTTCGCAAATAAAATCCCGTGCGTATACTTAGGCTCAAACGAAACCGATTTCGTTGAGCGTGGGCAATAGGATGCTAAGACACACCCTACCATCTTGGCATCTTATCGCCCACGCAATGCCATTTGCTTTCTTCCCGTCTCGTTGGACCTTTAGTCCCATTCCGGCACAGCGAGACACTTCCTAGACGACTGACCGTGGGGCCGGCTTTTCTGCTTTTGCAGCAGTGCCTCCGATAACCCTCTTTTGCCGGCCCGGGTCAGCTTTTTCACACAACCGAAAGGACGGGTAGCAGCATGCGACCGCTCATCATCATGCATGGCGAGAACATCGACTGGTGCCATACCGTCATCAGAATGCTGATGTATCTTGTGGGCGTTGCAGTACTGGCACTCGGTATGAGTCTCCAGACGGTATCCGGCCTGGGCGTCGCCGCGCTCACGTGCTTTGCCACAACCCTATCCATGCTCACTGGCAAGACGCTCGGCTTTTGGATCACCGCAACCTACGTCGCCTACATCGTGGCGCAATTAGCCATCTTGCGAAGCGAGTTCCAGCCGCGCATCCTGCTCGAGTTGTTCTTCTCAACGCTGATTGGCGGCTTGACCGACCTCTTCATGGCGGTCAACCCACTGCATCCCACGGCACTCCCCACACAGATTGCGACCATGCTGCTCTCCCTCGCTGTCACCGCATTTGGCGTAAGTCTCGTCGTCAACATGGGCGTTGTCCCCAACGCGCCCGACGGCTTGGTGCAAGTCATTGCCGAAAAGCTTAAACGCCGCTTTGGTGACGTAAAAGTCGTGTTTGACTGCTCACATGTCGCCGCCTCGCTCGCGTTGTCGCTGATCTTTATGTACAACCTGGGCGGCTTTGGCGTCACGACCGCCATCTCGGCACTGTTCCTGGGCCATGTCATCAACGTCGCCAACAAGCTGTTCGCCCAGCGCTTTATCCGCGCGGCATTCGGAAAATAGCACCACCGTAAGAACCCGCGAACAGCGCTATACGTTGCTATATCTCACTATACTTTGCTATATCTTGCTATATCTTGAGCAAAGGTGGCTCACATGCAAACAAACCCTTTTAAGCCCACAGCAGGTAAAACACCTCCCACGATTATCGGCCGCGAAGATGTGCTCGAAGAATTCAATGAGGGCCTCACCAACGGGCCTGGTGCCCCTGGGCGCCTAATGCGCATAGCCGGCGTCCGTGGAACGGGCAAGACGGTCCTCCTTGACGAGTGCTCACGTTTGGCGCAAAGCCGTGGCTGGACGGTCATAAAAGAGGTCGCAACCGAGGGACTTTGCCAGCGCATTCTCGAACAGCTGCAGCCCAAATTCCAGGCAAAACACGCCAGATTTGAGCCCACCGTAGCTGGCATATCCATCGGCAGCATAGATATTGAGCGAATCGGCCCATCGCTACGCGACGCCATGAGACAGACAATATCCAAGAATGGAAATGGCCTGCTCATCACTCTCGACGAGGTTCAAGACGCAGAGCTCGATGAGGTCCGAACGCTCTCCATTGCGATTCAGCAGGTTATCGGCGAAGACCTTGATATCGCCTTTGTTTTTGCTGGGCTGCCTTCGATGATTGAAAGCATCATCAACGGAAAGACACTTACGTTTTTGCGCCGTGCCCTCCCCTTTGACCTGAAGGCTGTGGCAGTAACCGAAGTGTCGTACTCCCTCGAGGAAACCATTGAAGCGTCTGGCATGGAGTTGCAGCCAGGTATTGCCGGCCAACTTGCCGAGGCAACGCAAGGCTATCCTTTCATGATCCAACTCGTTGGATACTACGCATGGCAGTTGGCGAGACGCGCACATACAGCGATTATTGGAGAAGAAGAAGCCGAGCGCGGCATTGCAACGGCACGCGAACGCTTCTGCGCCATGGTGATTGAGCCCGCGCTGCGGCGCATTCCGCCCACGTGCATCGCTTATCTGCGGAGCATGGCGTCTTTGGGGCAAACGAGCTCGACCAGCATGGTTGCCGATGCCCTAAACAAAACGCCTCAACAGGTGAGCTCCGTCCGCAGCCGCCTGTTAAGAGAATCGATTATCGAGGCCCCCTCGTACGGCAAGGTCTCATTTGCCATCCCCTACATGCGCAATTACCTCTACGAACACAAAGCCGAACTGGAAGTTGAACTGTAGAAGCGGTAACTGCCCTGCAAGACGAAAACCGTTTTCGTGCGGATTTATAGCAGACGCAAACGGTTTTCGTCTTGATTTGCGTACGGAATTAAGACGTAAATTGCGCTTTCGTACGCTTATTACCAGACGCAAATTGTTTTCGTCCGGCCATGCGTCCCCAATCTAGACGAAAAGAGCCCCGAGCTCGTATTGAACTGCATCCCAATTCTTGGACGGGCGCCGATGCCCTGATCTCTGCCATGTCGAGGTGCGAGATCAAATCCTTGGCGCGCTCGCCGGAGTGGTATGCCTTGTTCGGCGCCACCTTCCTGTAGAGCTTCTTGAGCTTCGTCTTCCCCTTGTTGCCCGGCGGCATCTCCGTCTCAGGTGGCAGCCCTAGGAAGGACAGGACGCCGGGCAGGTCGCACAGCATCACGTCCTCGATGTCGGCCTTGGCCGCCAGGTCGACGACTCTCTGCGCTGTCGGCGAGATGTTCGGGGTGCTGCTACCGCCCGCTGGTTCGGAAGCTGGCGGGCAGTAGCGGTGTGGCTCGATAGGCCCGAATATCCGTAAGGAAGGTGCTCGCTCTCATATGTGCTGATATGCCTCGCCTCGCGAACCTTGGGATGCTTCCTGAGGTAATCCCTCAATTCGAGCCACTCTTTATGCTCATAACGCTTCGAAATCGTTTCCCCGTCGACAGTTTCCTTCACATAATGGTATGTTCGAACGCCTTCGAACTTGCCGAACCCGTTCTCGATGCTGAAGTTTCTGAACCAGCGCGAAAACCCATTCAGGTCCATGAAGTTGACTTGGGGATGCCTGTCTTTCGTTCGTTCGAATGAGTGGACGAGCGGAGTGCCTTTGACTTGTTCCAGGCCGAAGGCTTCCATTTCGCGGGCCTGCTCCTTTTTCCAGAATTCGAGATACGACGTCAGCGTCTCGCTTATCGAGATCCTCCGCACGCTTTTCTTGCTTTTGGGCGAGCGAACGCTTCGATCGGCCGCGAACTGCTGCTCAATGAGGATGCTTCTGTTCTCGACGGAGACATCGGACCACGTCATCCCGAGGGCTTCCGCCCTTCTCATGTCGGTGTCGAGCATGAGCATCACGCATGTGATGTGCGCGTCCGGTTCTCGATTGAGTAGGATGTCGAGTAGGCGAGCGGCGTGATGGTTCCTTCGCGGTTGTCGTGGAACTTTTTTGCGTACGAGCCGACGGTGCCCCTCGATTTTTGGACGTAGGTGCCGCTGTTGAGTTCTGCCTTGTAGGCTTCGAGTGCGGCGTCGACCTCTCGGCTTTTGGTGGTATGTATGGTCTGCCACGGCGAATAGCGGTATTTGCCCGTGACCGGATCCTTGCCGAGGCTGTGACGGTAGCGCCACGTGTATTTGTCGCGGCGTTGCTTCGTTCCTTTGCCTATGACGAGAGGTCGGTCGTTCATCGTGTTCCTTGCCTGAAGTGCCTGAGAATCGCGCTCGGTTGCTGTCTCTTATACACATCTCCGAGCCCACGAGACTCCTGA
>CABSNS010000016.1:0-12288 GCA_902479105.1 uncultured Collinsella sp.
GCGAACAAGTTGGCATGAAAAAGGCAAGGCATAGACCTTCTGGTCATGCCTTGCCTTTTGAATGACAAATTGTCGCTCTGGGCGGCGCGCAGCGTCGGCCCGTTACGCGGTTTGGTAAAACCGCGTAACTACAAATCCCCGCCGGCGCCCAAAAGTTTGCGCATGACTTGCTCGGGGTTGACTGAGCCGTCGCGCGGGGCCAGGGCGGTGATCTTCTTCTGCATCTTGTACTCGTGCAGCTCGTCCTCGAGCTGGCGCACGCGGGCGCGAAGCTTTTCGTTCTCGCGCTCGCGCTCCTCGGCACGCTCCTTCATATCGAGGATGCGCACCACGCCGGCAAGGTTGATGCCCTCGTCGGTCAGCTGGTTGATGAGCTCCAGGCGCTCGATATCGGCACGCGAATACAGACGCGTGTTGCCGCCCGAGCGCTGGGGGTTCACCAGGCCCTTGGACTCGTAGACGCGCAGAGTCTGCGGATGCATGCCGGTCAACTCGGCCGCCACGCTGATCATGTACAGCGGTTTATTCCTATTGTCCTCGGCCATGCTACCTGACCCCTTTCCGTCTCGTTATCGTCCATCATAAGCCCGCGGGCGCGGGTGTGCGCCACGACCGCCCTAGTACGTCGCCTTGTAACGGTTGACCTTCTCGCGATAATCGCGCGTGTCGGCCTCGCGCAGCTTGGTCATGGCATCGCGCTCGTCATCGGACAGGTTCGTGGGGACCTGTACCTTGATTTCGACGAGCAGCGCGCCTGTGCGGCCACGGTGCTTAACGTCGGGCGCACCCATCTCCTTAAAGCGGAACTTCTTGCCCGTCTGGGTGCCAGCGGGCACCTTCAGACGAACCGTCGCGCCGCCGGGCGTGGGCACATCGACCGTGCAGCCGAGCGCCGCCTCGTAGACCGAGATCGGCACCTCCATGGTCACATCGGCACCCTTGCGCTTAAACAGCGGGTGCTCCTCCACATGCGTGGTCACGACCAGGTCGCCGCGCTCGCCGCCGGCAACGCCATACTCGCCGCGACGCTTGTAGCGTAGCTTGCCGCCGTCGACCGCGCCCGCGGGCACCGAGACCGTAATGGTCTGCTGCTCGCCTGTCGAGGGAATGCGATAGGTGACCTTGTGCGTCACGCCGCGAAACGCGTCCTCGGCCGTCACATCGACGGTCAGCGACAGGTCGCCGCCCTTGCGAGCACGGCTGCGACCCGCGCCGGCACCGGCAGCGCCCGCAGCCCCGGCAAAGCCCGAGCCCCAATCGCTGCCCCAGGCGCCGTTGCCGCTAAAGATGCTGTCGAAGATGTCGCCCCAGCCGCTGGCACCTGCGCCGGCACCGTAGCCTCCGCCATACGCGCCGCCTGCGCCCGGCATGCCGCCAAACATGAGCATCTGGTCGTACTCTTTGCGCTTCTTCTCGTCCGAAAGCGTCTCGTAGGCCTCGCTGATCTCCTTGAACTTGGCCTCGTCGCCGCCGGCATCGGGGTGATATTTTTGCGCGAGCTTGCGAAACGCGCTCTTGATCTCTTTGTCGGAGGCGCTCTTGGATACGCCCAGGATGTCATAGAAGGTTTTGCCTGCAGCCATCGTAGCTCCTCTCCTGTTTCACCCGCCGCCCAGCGGGCGGCGGCTCATGCTTTCATATGGCACTAGGCCAGAAAGGGCCCCGGGTGTTGCCCCGGGGCCCTTCTCAATTACTCCTCGGTGCTCTCGGCCGTATCGGCCGCAGCATCCTCGGGCGCCGCTTCGGGCTCCGGTGCGGGGCGCTTCTCGCCACCGTAGGTCACCGTCACCATCGCGGAGCGCAGGATGCGGTCCGCCATGCGGTAGCCCTTCTGGTACACGTCGTTGACGGTCTCGTCGTACTGCGATGCGTCCTCGACGCGACCTACGGCCTGATGCTCGAGCGGATCGAACGCCTCGCCCTTGGGGTCGATGGGCTCAACGCCCTCGTGCGCAAACACATCGAGCAGCTTGGCATGTACCGCGTCAACGCCATCGACGAACTGCTTAAAGTCGTCGGAAAGCTCTTGGCTGCGGGCATGGTCGATCGCGCGCTCGATATCGTCGATCACCGGCAGCAACGCGGTGACGAGCTTCTCGGTCGCGCGCTCGCGCTCGGCGATACGCTCATTGGCGGTGCGGCGACGGAAGTTCTCCCAGTCGGCCTGCAAACGGGCGGTGCGCTCGGTGGCGTCCTTTGCCTTGTCCTCGGCGGCCTTCTGAGCCTCTGCCGCAGCATCGAGCTCATTGCGCACGTCGGCAAGCTCTTTCTGAGCCTGCTCGAACTTGAGCTTAAAGTCGTTGTCGGCGGCTTCCTCACCGGCGCGGATAGCGGCTTCCACCATCTCGTCCTCGGTCATCGTCGCCTCCTTGTTGGAATCCTCTACTTGGTTCTCGGCAGCCTCGGCGGCCGGGGCCTCGTTGGCCTCGGTAACGTCTGCGGCCTCTACGGGAATCTTCACGTCCTTCTCCTCAGAGTCAACGGGGGCGGCACCAACGGCGGCCGCCTCCGTGCGAGCTTTACGGGCGGACATGATTATTTGTCCTCGTCGTCCACAACCTCGTAGTCGGCGTCGACAACGTCATCGTCGGCAGGCTGGGCGCCAGCGGCACCGTCGGTCTGCTGCTGAGCGTCGGCATAGACAACCTGGGCCAGCTCGTAGGCCACGGACTGCAGGGACTCGCCGGCGGCCTTGATGGCCTCGACGTCAGAGCCCTCGAGCGCCTTCTTGGCGTCGGCGATAGCGGCCTCGGCCTTGGACTTCACGTCGGCGGAAACCTTGTCGCCCAGCTCGTTGAGGGTCTGCTCGGTGGAGTAGCACAGACTGTCGGTCTGGTTGCGGACCTCGACCTCTTCCTTCTGCTTCTTGTCCTCCTCGGCATGAGCCTCGGCGTCCTTGACCATACGATCGACTTCGTCGTCGGACAGAGCAGTGGAGCCGGAAATGGTGATCTGCTGCTCCTTGCCGGTGCCCTTGTCCTTAGCGGAGACCTTGACGATACCGTTGGCGTCGATGTCGAAGGTGACCTCGATCTGCGGCACGCCGCGGCGGGCAGCCGGGATACCGGTCAGCTGGAACTTACCGAGCGACTTGTTGTCGCGGGCAAGCTCGCGCTCGCCCTGGAGCACGTTAATCTCGACGCTGGTCTGGTTGTCGGCAGCGGTGGAGTAGACCTCGGTCTTGGAGGTCGGGATCGTGGTGTTGCGGTCGATCATCTTGGTCATGATGCCGCCCATGGTCTCGACGCCCAGCGACAGCGGGGTAACGTCGAGCAGCAGGATGCCCTCGACGTCGCCGGTGAGCACGCCGCCCTGGACGGCAGCGCCGTCGGCAACGACCTCGTCGGGGTTCACGGACATGTTGGGCTGCTTGCCGGTCATGGTCTTGACGAGCTCCTGGACAGCGGGCATACGGGTGGAGCCGCCGACGAGGATGACCTCGGTCAGATCGGAGAGCTTAAGCTTGGCGTCGCGCAGGGCGTTGGTGACAGGCTGCTTGCAGCGCTCGAGCAGGTCGCGGGTGATCTTCTCGAACTCGGCGCGGGTCAGCGTGTAGTTGAGGTGCAGCGGGCCGGACTGGTTCATGGTAATGAACGGCAGGTTGATGGTGGTCTGCTGGGCGGCGGAGAGCTCCTTCTTGGCGTTCTCGGCGGCCTCCTTCAGACGCTGCAGGGCCATGGGGTCCTGACGCAGGTCGACACCGTTCTCCTGCTGGAACTTATCGGCCATCCAATCGATGACGCGCTGATCCCAGTCATCGCCGCCCAGGTGGTTGTCGCCCGAGGTGGACAGAACCTCAAACACGCCGTCGGCGAGGTCGAGGATGGAGACGTCGAAGGTGCCGCCGCCCAGGTCGAAGACCAGGATGCGCTGGTCGGTGCCCTGCTTGTCCAGGCCATAGGCAAGAGCAGCAGCGGTCGGCTCGTTGACGATACGCTTGACGTTGAGGCCGGCGATCTTACCGGCATCCTTAGTGGCCTGACGCTGGGCGTCGTTGAAGTAGGCCGGGACGGTGATGACGGCGTCGGTGACGGTCTCGCCCAGATACTTCTCGGCGTCGGCCTTCATCTTTGCGAGCGTCATGGCGCTCACCTGCTCGGCGGTGTAATCCTTGCCCTCGATGTCGACGACGGCACGGCCACCCTGGCCCTCCTTGACCTCGTACGGCACGGTCTTGATCTCGGAGGTGCACTCGGAGTACTTGCGGCCCATGAAGCGCTTGATGGAGAACACGGTGTTCTTGGGGTTGGTGACAGCTTGGTTCTTAGCGGCCTTACCCACGACGCGGTCGCCGTCGGCACGGAAGCCCACGACAGACGGGGTGGTGCGGTCGCCCTCGGCGTTCACGATGATGGTCGGAGAACCGCCCTCGAGGACGGCCATAGCGGAGTTGGTAGTACCAAGGTCGATACCAAGAATCTTGCCCATTAGAAATTCCCTCTCTCTTGTGCGTTTGCACCGACTCGGCGGTCTGCCGAGCGGTGTTTCGGCTTGTCTTTCAGGATGTAGTGTATCCCCTTATGGGCCGGAATATACAAAATCTAAGTCAATTCATATAAGATTTCTTATTGCTGAGAGTTTAGGTTCTTAAATGCGCAGGTAGATGCGCTGATTGAGTTCTCGGCAAATCTATCGAGATCTATGTAGAGATGGCTGAGGTTTGGGTCCGGGGGCGCCTGGGGCTGCCTTGTGGAAAGCTCGTCCCGGTTTGAGCGTGGATTCCGGGTCGCAGTTTCCGCAACCAAGGCCCTCGGGAAAATAGATCCCAGTCTGAGTGTGGATTCTGGGTCGCAGTTTCCGCCAGAGGGCTCGACCGGAAAGCACGACCCGTTTTGGACGCCAATTCTGGGTTGCGCTTTCCAGAAGCTCGCTAAATAGCTCAATATTTCAAGTCACCTTTAGCTAACATTTACGCAGCTCAACGGCCCCACCTGCACTTTTTTTAGTAAACCTTGGCATACTCGGCGAACGGTATGAAGATGCCGGTCAGAGGGTATTGCAAACGGTCGCTCCCGTGGTATGTTTTTGCCCGAATCAAACCGGCGCGCATCGCCTGTAGCGTCGGTCAACAGAGAGGAAACTACCATGGCTCATCCCGTAATTGATGCCGACGAGTGCATCGCTTGTGGCGTTTGCGTCGACTCCTGCCCCGCTGGCGTTCTGGAGCTCCAGGACGTCGCTACCGTCGCTGACGAGGACTCCTGCGTCGCCTGTGGCGCTTGCCAGGACGCTTGCCCCGCTGGCGCGATCACCGAGATCGTCGAGGAGTAACAACTCCCCCACCTGCACACTCAAAAGTACACCGTGCACAAAAAAGGAGGCCTCCGCATCGCCGCGGAGGCCTCCTTTTGCATTCGTGGGCAGCTAATTTGGAGCGGGACCCTTGGCAGTTGCGGTGGAATAGTTCCTGTTTTATGGCTTGGATGCCGATTTTAGGAACTATTTCACCACAACTTATAGATGCAGCGTCGACTAGGACAAATCATCCTCGTAGGGCATCAGGTCTGCCAGATAGCCCTTCTCCTTGAGCATGGCCTCGATCTCGTCAAGGGTCTGCTCGTCCTCCGCCGCGATGCGATGGAAGTGATAGCCGCTCGTCACCGTTAGTAGCGGGAAACTCTTGCCGCTCTCGATATCGTGCAGGTAGCGCTCAACATCGCGACGATTGCGGATATCCAAGTCGGCCGTGATCTTACCGTACACGCGGTGATTGACGATCACGTTGAGCACGGCGCCGCCGGCGTCGACGATACTCGTGAGCTCATCGCCTGCCTGCTCCACGCTGTGGCGAACCTTGACCAAGCGCGTGGGCACGGCGGGGCTGCTGGGGGCCTCCTGCAGCACATAACCACGGTTGGTTGCCACGACATCGTGCCCATCGGCACGCAGCAGGGCAATATCCTGAACCACAATCTGACGGCTCACGCCAACCTCGCGGGCAAGTGCGCTGCCCGAAACGGGCTCCTTGGCCACCTCGAGCACGTCCATGATGGCACGGCGACGCTCGCGGGCGTTCATTATTTACCGTCCAGCAGACGCAGGTGCTTAAGCGAGAGGTCGAGGATCGGGGCGGAGTGTGTCAGCGCGCCCGAGCTAATAAAGTCGACGCCCAGATCGGCCAGGGCGCGGATATTGCTGACATCCACATTACCCGAGCACTCGGTCTTGGCGCGGCCGGCGATAAGCTCAATCGCGGCAGCCATGTCGTCGTGGGTCATGTTGTCGAACATGATGATATCGGCACCGGCCTCCACGGCCTCGCGTACCATGTCCAAGTTCTCGCACTCAATCTCGACCGTCGTGGTAAACGATGCGTGGGCACGTGCCATCTCGATCGCACGCGTCACACCACCGGCGGCGTCGATATGGTTGTCCTTAAGCATGACGGCTGTCGACAGGTTGTAGCGGTGGTTGCTGCCGCCACCGATCTCGACCGCAGCCTTCTCGAAGACGCGCATGCCCGGCGTGGTCTTGCGTGTGTCAACAAGCACGGTCTTGGTACCCTCGAGCGCCGCTGCCATGTTGTGCGTGTAGGTAGCGATGCCGCTCATGCGCTGCAGGTAGTTGAGCGCCACGCGCTCGCCCGAAAGCAACACGCGCGCGTCGCCGCGCACCTGGCCCACGTGATCGCTGGCATGCACCTCGTCGCCATCCGAGACATCAAACAGCACCGAGCTCTGCGGATCCAGCAGCTCAAAGGTGCGGGCAAACACATCCAAGCCGGCGATGATGCCGTCGGCCTTGGCGATAAGCTCCACCGTGGCGGGACGCGCCGTGGGGCACACGCTCGCCGTGCTCACGTCCTCAAACGTAATGTCCTCGCGCAGAGCTTGCAGAATCAGATCATCGACGACGAGCTTCATGGTAATGGGATTCATGGTCTACTCCTCCACGGCCTGCGTGCCGGCGGCACGGGCCAAATCATCGATTGCCAGGGGGTCGGCGCTCAGGGCGCGATGACGGCCATCGAGCGCGGGATCGCCCGCCTGCTCCACGGCCAGCGACTCGCCGGTACGCATGCGCCACGCGGCGCGACGACCCCAGACCAGCGCCTCGAGCAAGCTATTTGATGCAAGGCGATTCTTGCCGTGAACGCCATTGCAAGCCGTCTCGCCCGCGGCGTAGAGCTCGGGCATCGAAGTGCGGCCGTCCTTATCGACCCATACGCCGCCCATAAAGTAGTGCTGCGTGGGCGTAACGGGGATGGGCTCGTCCAAGATGTCACGGCCGTCCTCAAGGCAACGCGCACGAATGTTGGCAAAATGCCCGGTCACCACATCGCGCTCGACGGGGGCAAAGCTCAGCCACTCGTGCTCGGTACCGTCCTGCTTCATCTGCTCGCGAATAGCGGCGGCGACCACATCGCGCGGCTGCAACTCGTCGGTAAAACGCTCGCCGGCGGCGTTGAGCAAAATCGCGCCCTCGCCGCGGCAGCTCTCGCTAATCAGGAACGTACGACCCGGCTGCGGCGAGAACAGTCCCGTGGGGTGAATCTGCACGTAGTCCAGATGCTCCATCGTAATGCCGTGCTCCTGCGCGATGTAGCAGGCGTCGCCGGTGAGCTGCGGATAGTTGGTGGAGTGATCGTACACGCCGCCGATGCCACCCGTCGCCCACAGCGTGTGGCGGGCATGAATCTTAAACGGCTCGCTGGCATGCACGCTCTCGGCGGCGTTTGCCAGCTCGTCGGCGGGACGAACCGAGTTGTCCTCGTCCACGGGAACGGCAACGACGCCGGTGCACACCGTAACGCCATCACGCTCGCCCGTCAGGATGTCGGTCATGGCCACGTGCTCCAAAATCTGCACGTTGTCCAGCTTGCGAACGGCCTGGAGCAGCTTGGTCGTGATCTCCTTGCCCGTAATATCGGCATGGAAGGCAATGCGTGGGCGGCTGTGCGCGCCCTCGCGGGTAAAGTCGAGGCTGCCGTCGGCCTTGCGCTCAAAGTCCACGCCCATCGCTAGCAAGTCGTTGATGACCGAGCGGCTCGAGCGAATCATGATGTCGACGCTCTCGCGGCGGTTCTCGTAGTGGCCGGCGTGCATGGTGTCCTCAAAGAAGGCATCGTAGTCCGAGCCTTCGGGCAGCACGCAAATGCCGCCCTGCGCGAGCATCGAATCGCACTCATCGACCGCGCCCTTGGAGAGCATGATCACGCGCGTGCTCGTCGGCAGATTGAGGGCCGCGTACAGACCCGCCACGCCGCAGCCGGCAATGACGACGTCGCACTCCATATCGGGGTATTGCTTGGTTTCCACAGGAATCCTCTCCCTTGAATGTGACATAAGGGACCGTCCCTCATGCAACATTGTTCTAGCGTGCTGCGTACTCGAGCATACGGTCGAGCGTGAGCTTGGCCTGGTCTGCTGCCTCGTCCGAGACGCCGATCTGCACCTCGCCCTCGCCCGTCTCCAGGCAGCGCACGAGCTTTTCGAGCGTGATGAGATCCATGTTGACGCAGGTGGGCTGCACCACGGGGAAGTAGAACTTCTTGCCGGTGCCCTGGCAGCGGCGCTCGAGCTCGTAGAGCACGCCGCGGACCGTCACGATAATGAACTCGCTCGCGTCGGACTCCTCGGCATACTTGATGATGCCGGCGGTGGAGCCGATGTAGTCGGCCTCGGCCAGGACGTCGGCCTTGCACTCGGGGTGCGCCAGCACGAGCGCGTCGGGGTGGGCCTCCGTCGCGTCGACGATCTGCTCGACGGTGATGATGTGATGGCGCGGGCAGTAGCCGTTGTTGAGGATGACGTGCTTTTGCGGCACCTGCTCGGCTACGAAGCGTCCCAGGTTTTGGTCGGGAATGAACAGAATATGCTGCTGCGGCAGCTCGGACACGATCTTAACGGCGTTGGAACTGGTGACGCACACGTCGCTCCAGCTCTTGATCTCGACCGTGGAGTTGACGTAGCACACCACGGCCAGGTCGTCGCCGTACTCGGCGCGCGCCGCGTCGACCGTCTCGCGCTTGACCATGTGCGCCATGGGACAGTCCGCGCCCGGCTCAGGCAGCAGCACGGTCTTAGTGGGATTGAGCAGCTTGGCGCTCTCGCCCATAAACTCCACGCCGCACAACACGATGGTCTGCTGCGGCAGGCTCTTGGCGAGCTTGGCCAGGTAGAAGCTGTCGCCGACGTAATCAGCCACGGCCTGCACCTCGGGCGCCACGTAATAGTGCGCCAGGATCACCGCGTCACGTTGGGTTTTTAGTTGCTGAATGGCCTCGACGAGCTCTGCGGGCACCAGTGCCGCACGCTCCGTTGCCGTCGTTGCCGATGCCAGGCCGGCCGCGATATCGCGTGCAAGCTCCGACGCATCCATGTTCGCGCTCTGTGCCATCAAGGCCCCTCTCTTTTGGCGAATCTTGGGGCTTTAGTATGACGCCTAGGTTTACAGCTGACAAGACAGCTGTAAACCTAGGTGTAAAGTTGAAATAAAGATTCAATCATGTGGCAGGTCCATTTTCGAACTGGCAAGCTGAGAATAGCCGGGCTTTCGATAGCGCAGGAGGCATCTTTCGCCACCGCAACGCCGCTTGGCGCGAGCTGCACGCCGTGGGGCGCAAACGGTCCGCACCCCCGCAAGCGGCGCGTGCCCGATGTGGCAAAATCGAACTACTTAAGGGGGCCGAATGCTCAAGATTATTGCCTGCGACGATGATGTCGCTTTTCTAGATAGACTGCACCGGATGATCGACCGTTGGTCGACCGAGACGGGCACGGCGGTCGATGTTGCGCTCGTCACGCGCGGCGAGGACCTGCTGGCCCGCCATGCCGCATCGCGCGCCGACATCATCTTGCTCGATATGATCATGCCGCTCGTCAACGGCATGGACACCGCACGCGAACTGCGCCAGGCCGACACCGCCGTGCGCCTGGTGTTCCTCACCTCGTCGCCCGAGTTCGCACTGGAGTCCTACGAGGTCCGTGCTTTCGACTATCTGCTCAAGCCCGTGACTTACGAACGCCTGGCGCAGTTACTTAACGAGCTTTCGAGCATGCGCCCGGCGGCAACCGACGAGCTCGTGATCAAAACTTCCTTTGGCTACCACGCCCTGCGCCTGTCCGACATCGAATATGCCGAGGCGCGCAACAAGCACGTGGTCTTCCACCTGCGCGACGGACGCGACATCGAGGCACTCGAGTCGTTCCGCAGCGTCGAGGACCGTTTGGCGCAAAATGCCACCTTCTTTAAATGCCACCGCAGCTACCAGGTCAACCTGCGCAACATCGATCACTTTGACCGCACGGACATCGTCATGCGCTCGGGCGCGTGCATCCCGCTTTCGCGCAGTTGCAAGCAGGGATTCCAAGACGCCTACTTTGCGGTGCGCTTTGAGGCTGGGAGACACTGATGGTCTCCTCGGTCGAAATGGTCCTTTGGGCAATCCACCACGCCACAACGCTACTCTTTGGCGTCTTTGCCTCGGCGGCGCTGTGCGGTATCGAGATCAACCGGCGTCATGCGCTTGAACTGGTGCTGGTCGGTGCCGTAACCGGATGCGCATTTGGCCTCGCCAATGCCGTCGGCGGAGAGCTTTTCGCCCGCCAGGTATATCCGCTCGTCGTGCATCTGCCGCTCATCATCTATTTGTGCGCGCGCTACCGCCTGAGCCCGCTGCTTGCCGTGCTCGGCATTACGAGTGCCTATCTGAGCTGCCAGTTCAGCAATTGGATGGGCATCGCCGCATTTGCCGCAACCGATTCTCAGATCGCGTACTATCTGGCGCGCATCGCGACCACACTCGCCGTCTTTGCCGTCCTGCTGCATTGGGCCGGCGACATCGGTCCGCGCTTGGCGATTAAAAGCACCACCGAGCTGGGCATCCTTTTAATCCTGCCGCTCGTCTATTACGTCTTTGACTATGCCACCAACGTCTACACCACGCTGTTCCACTCGGGCTCGGTGGTGACGGTTGAGTTTTTGGCATTTGCGCTCTGTGCCTTCTATCTTATGTTTCTTGCCGTTTACCTGCGCGAATACGAAGAAAAGGAAACCGCCGAGCGAGAGCGCTGGATGCTCGAAACCCGCGACAGCGCCGCCATCAAAGAGCTCGAGGCTTGGCGTCAATCTGGGCGCGAGCTGTCGATTCTTCGCCACGATATGCGCCACTTCCTACGCGGCCTGGCCGCTTTAATTGAGGAGGGCCACACCGACGAGGCGCTCAAACGCATCGATGAACTCTGCGAAGCCGGCGATCGCACCGCCGTACGCCGCTTCTGCGCCAACGAGACCGTAAACATCGCGCTTTCGTCATTTAACTCGGATATCAATAGAAACGGCATTACCGCCAACCTGCGCGCCGCCGTACCCGAAACCATCCACGTAGGTGACGCCGACCTGTTTAGCGTGCTCTCAAATGCCTTGGAAAACGCTATCACCGCTGCAAGCGCCGCACCCCAAGGAAAGCGATTCGTCGACTTTGACCTGCGATTAGAGGACGGCCAGCTGCTGCTGTTAGTTTCCAACACGTTTGACCGCGCGCCGCTCATGGTCGACGGCATGCCCGTGACCCGGCATGCGGGCCACGGCTTTGGCACCAGGAGCATCAAACTTGCCGTGGAGCGCATGAACGGCAACTGCCAGTTCCGCATTAACGGCGATCGGTTTGAGCTGCGCGCCGTGATGTAGAAGTGCGGTGCCGATCTCGAGGCGCGCCTTGCCCGCCAGGCAATCGCTCGCCGGCACCAATCCGCTACAGCGGAGCGGCCGCCGGAGTCAGCTGCTTGATATAGGCCCACATGCGCTGCTTGGCGGCTTTGTCAGTGAGCGCCGCCTCAAAACCGTCGAGCGCGAGCACGCGGCGACCCTGCACATGGGCGACCAGGCCGGGCTTAAGCATGGCGGTGTCAAAGTCATCAATTGCCACAAGCATATCGGCATAGGTCTCGCGCATGACATCGGCCGCACTGTTGTCCAGCAGCAGCACCGCCTCGGGGTCCAAGGTCTCCAGCGCCTCGCGGAACAGGTCGCACGTCAGGGCCTCGCCCGGCGCGACCGCTCCGTCGCCCGCGCCGGCGACGCTTGCCAGCACGCAAAAATCCTCGGGGGCATATCCGATGGCGCCGAGAGCCTTGCGCAACGCGGCGCCATCCGCGCCGGCAGCCAGCTCGCCGCCCGAGCACTCGGCTTCATCCAAATCGCCTTTGACCAGCACAATCGGCGAGCACGCGTTGCCCGCGATACGCACGCCACGGCCGGCGAGCGATGCGAGCTCCTGCTCGGTCGCCTGAGCGATGGCTTCTTTTTTCTGGCTTTGTGACGTGGGCATGCGCTCTCCAATCGTTT
>CABSNS010000017.1:0-12278 GCA_902479105.1 uncultured Collinsella sp.
GGGCTCGGAGATGTGTATAAGAGACAGTCGTTTCACCGCGCGGCGACGCCCCGCATCTACAGACGCTGCCGCCGCTGCAGCGCCAGCAGCCTTAATCCTCGTTTGCAGGCTCATCGCTGATCACCCTCGCGCGACCAGGGAAGGCGGATACGCGGGCGTTCGGTGCGCATTGCACGGTCGGCGACCATATCGCTCCAAGGGCCGACGGCGCACCCCAGTTCCACGAGCATCTCGCGCGTGGCCTCGCGCACGCTGGTCGCAAAAGCGCTGGTCTGCCCCACTGCCTCGTCAGCGCGCCCAAACGCCATGAGCGCCGCCAAGTCCTGCCCGCCGTCGGCGATGCGGATCTTGGAGCTCAACGCGCAGGTAATCTCAAAGCGCATGGCGACATCCTCGTCAGCGCCGCGCGCGCCAAACCGGTTGAATACGGCGCTCATGCGCGTACGCGGCACGCCCACACGGCTCGCCAGCTCGATGACGCGTGCCGCGGACGTCGCAGACGACACCGATGGATCGCCCACGACCAGGCAGCGGTCGCTCGCCGCCACCGCGGCCGCCACGGCGTCGCCCCAAAAGACCGAGGTGTCGACAAGCACCACGTCGGATTCGTGACGCAAGACGTCAAGCAGCAGCTCCACCGGACGCGCCATGAGCTCGGCCTGTTCGGGCGCGGCGACCGGACCCCAAAGCGTGACGCCCGGGGCCACGCGCATCGAGGCGGCCACGATGTCCGATTCGGCAAGTGCGCCCGCAGCCGATGGCTCGATAAGCGTCGCCATGTCATGCGGGGCATCGGCACCCAACAGGTCGTAGAGGTTTCCAAACATCAGGTCCAAGTCGAGCACGGCAGCGCGCAGGCCCAGCAGTGACGCCGCGTGCGCCATGGCGGCGACGATCGTCGACTTGCCGCAACCGCCCGAACCCGAGACGGCGCAGACAACCGGGGCTCGATGCGACGAAGCGGCGGCATCCGCCGACGGCGTGGGGGCAGGCGGCGCCGGCACGGGCGGCAACGTCCCTGTCTCCCCGGCAGCGCTCATATGCTGCGCCCAAGCCGGCATGGCAGGCTGCTCGGTCCGCGGGGCCGAATCTGGGGACTTCACGGTCGCATCGACACGAACATTGTCGTTCCCGGCAAGTCCCTCAACCTCGTCGAGCTCATCGACCAGGCTCACGCCATGCACGTATCCCATATCTACAGCCAAAAGATCCTCGCCATACGGCACCGGCTCTCCGACTTCATCGTATGCAAGGGGGTCCCGGGGACACCGACCATGCTCGGCTTCCGCTTTTCCACAATCATCAACACGCGGGCCTCTTGTAGCGCGAGGCGCCCCGGGTTCCCTATCAACAAAAGCATCGGGCTCAATCGTCATACACCGGCCGTAATCAACCGTTCCCTCGCCCGCGCGCCCGTTGCCGCATATGCTGCGCGCAGCGATAACCTCGGTCGCCCCTGCGCGAAACAGCCCCTCGATATCCGAAGGATCGAGCGTCTCTATCAGTACGACCACGCGGCTCACGCGGCCCTCGGCCGTCAGGCGCGCAACGGTCTTTCGCACGTCTTCGGCATCGAACAGGGCTGCCGCGATAATCGCCGCCCCGCGACGCGACGGAAACGCCCGTGCCATGGACACCAGCCCATCCAGATCGCCCACGCGAAGCACTTGCGCGCCCGCATCGCGGCCCTCGACTTCCCGCTGCAGCAATCCGTAATCACCGCACGCGCAGCATGCAAGCCAGATCGCTTTCATCACTCGTCGCCTCCGCTCTTTTTGTCGTGCACCGTGGCGGGAATCGTCAAACTGACCGTCCCCTTACCCGAGGCCCCCAGCAATTCCTTAACGTCTTCGGGGTCGGCCGCCAGCGTCACCCATTCGATCTTGCCTTCACGCGTGGCGCCGGCATCTTCGCTGGTATCGATTACGCGCGCGCCGCACAGCCGATCGGTCACGCCGTCCTTTTGCACGTACACGTCCACGTAGCTGCCCACGCCCGTGGCGCCCCCGACCGAATGCTCGGCATCGACCGCCACCGAAACGGCGACCTTGCCTTTGGGCACCTCGAGCGTGTGGGTTTCGGCCTTGGTGTAGACATCGCAAATCACGGCATTTTTAGGGATGCGCGAGGTCGTCACGTCGCCGCGCACCTGGCGCAGCTCGGTCGCCGCATCGCGCGGCAACAGGCTCGCCAGCCATTCCTGGGTTATGACATTGGTCTCGTCGAGGGTCTCGCCCACATCGATATCACGCGCCGCGACGCACACCTCGACGCGATCGCCGCCATACTTGGCCAGCGTCTCGGCCTGGACCTGCTCAGCCTGCGAGCGAATCGACGATGCGTAGACCATGCAGAGCAGCGCGGCGAGCACACCCGCGATTAGACTGATGGCGATGCGCTTGCTCTTGTTCACGGCCGCTCCTCTCAAGGTAGCACCGGGCGGATGCCCGTAGCACCATTGTCCGAGCGGGCAAGCAGCAAAACGGTGCGATCGCGATCTTGGTTTTGAGTGTCAAACCAATTGCCGACCAAAAGCTGACCGGCCCGTCAAGCTCGTGGCAAGGTTTTGGTCAGCACGTCAGCAAAACGCACGTTTAGGGGCGCATCGGCAATAAAAAAGCCGCCTCCCGTACCATTGGGAGACGGCTGTCATAGGTAGATTCAATTACAGATGGACATCGGGATCGAGCATCTGAGCACTCACACGCATGGATGACGCCAGGTTTTGGAACGTCTCCAGGCGCAGGCTGTCGATTTGCCCGGCATCCTCGGCCTCGCGAACGGCGCAGCCCGGTTCGTGGGTATGCGTGCAGTCGCCAAACCGGCACGCACGCGACGCCTCGACGATCTCGGGAAACGCGCGTGCCAAGCCCCGCTCATGCCCCACGAGCGGCAGACTGCGCAGGCCCGGCGCGTCAGCAATAACGCCGGCTTCGCCCGGCAGCGCCACCATCACGCGCGCGACCGTGGTGTGGCGACCCTGGTCATCGCGCTCACGTACGCCGCCGGTCGCCAACGTATCGTGACCCAGCAGCGCGTTGAGCAGCGTCGACTTGCCAGCACCCGATTCACCCAAGATCATGGCGCAGCTCCCGGCGGGCACGCAGGCGCGCACCTCGTCCAGGCCACGACCCTCGGCAGAAGATGTCACGATTACGCGCACGTCCGGACCCACCAAGCGGTGCACACGGTCCAGATCGCGCTCGAGCTCATCGGCGTCGCAGCGGTCGGCCTTGGTGAGTACCACCACCGGCTCGGCATCGCAGTCGAGTGCCAACACCAGCGAGCGCGCCACGCGGTCGAGCAGTACCTCGCCGGCGCCGAGCGCCTGCACGATCAGCACGCTATCCACGTTGGAGCAAAGCACCTGACGCTCGCCGCGAGCGCGTCCGCGCCAGCGCTCAAAACTCGTGCGGCGTGGCAGCACGCACTCGATCACGCCCATGTCGTGCCCGGGCGCACGACGCACCGCCACGCGGTCGCCCACGGCGGGCAGCAGAACCTCGTCCTCGCCACGCGACTTGGCAAACCCCACGGCATGCTCGGCACGAAAGGTGTCATCGGCAGTCGCCACCAGCGGAAACCCACGATCCAGGCGCACCACGGCACCAAGCTGCATCTGCTCGGGCTCCTCGGCCCGAGCACAATAATCATCGAAGGCAGCCCGCTGAGCATCATCGACCGGCAGATCGTCGAACGCCGGAACATCCTGCAGCGCATCGAGTCCCGGCACGCTTGCCAGCAGCTCCTCGGCGGACGCGGGAGCTTCGGTCGCAAGCTTCCGACGACGATCGCGCTTAGCCCGCGCCCCCGTCGTCTTTTTCTTCGCCTTAGCCTTCGCCTTGCCCACAAGCGCCTCCCAGCACCACAAATCACAACTGAGCAGGTATTTTACCCACAAAAAAGAGTCGGTCGAGCAAACGCTCGACCGACTCACATACTTTCCCTTAGCCAATGGTCCCGAGAGGTTATCCGAAGGCCCGCCCGCCGGGAGGGGTTTCTTCTGAGCGATCCCGCAGCGCGAAGCGCGAGGACCAGCGAAGAAGAAACCCCGCAGGCGGTCGGGCCGGTGGGAAGGTTGACCTTTCGACCTACTCCTTCTCCACTGCGCGCATGATCGCCTTGTAGATCTCCATCAACGGAATGATCAGGAAGGCAAGGCCCAGGGCGGCGATAACGCCCTTGAGCTCAAGCGTCACGGGGCCAAAGAACATCTCGGCAAGCGTCGGCTGTACGGTTACGATCACCGTCAGCACCAGCGCCAGCGCGGCAGATGCCCACAGCCACTTGTTCTGCTTCTTCATGCTAAACAGCGACGCACGACGGCTGCGCATATTGAAGCAGTGGAAGATCTCGACCATGTTGAGCGTGATGAAGGCCATCATCACGCCTTCCTCGTCGGCGTTGCCGGCGATCATATCGGCGATGTGGATGTAGCCCATGTCAAAGTACACGCCCACAAAGAAGCTCGCCAGCACCAGCACGGTGATGATCAAACCCTGGACCACACAGTCCAGGCCCATATTACCGGCAAAGACGCCGTCCTTGGCGTTGCGCGGCTTACGCTTCATGATGTCGCCCTCGGCATCCTCCATGCCCAGCGCGAGCGCGGGGAAGCAGTCGGTGACCAGGTTCACCCACAGCAGCTGCACCGGCTGGAAGATGGTAAAGCCGATGAGCGTGGCGATAAACACCGAGAACACCTCGGCAAGGTTAGCCGAAAGCAGGAACTGGATGACCTTGCGGATGTTGTCGTAGATGCGACGGCCCTCTTCGCACGCACCGATGATGGTGGCGAAGTTGTCGTCGGCGAGCACCATGTCGGCGACGTTCTTGGTAACGTCGGTACCGGTGATGCCCATGCCCACGCCGATGTCGGCGCGCTTGATGGACGGGGCGTCGTTGACGCCGTCGCCCGTCATGGCCACGATCTGGTCGCGCGACTTCCAGGCCTCGACGATGCGGGTCTTGTGCTCGGGCTGGACGCGGGCGTACACGCCGTAGTCCTCGATGTGCGCGTCGAGCTCCTCGTCGCTCATGCGATCGAGGTCGGCACCGGTGATGGCATGGCTGCGATCGGCGACGATGCCCAGCTGCTTGGCAATGGCCACGGCGGTGTCGATATGGTCGCCCGTGATCATGACGGTGCGGATACCGGCATCGTGGGCCTCGCGGATGGCGTCGGCGACCTCGGGGCGGACAGGGTCAATCATGCCGGATAGGCCGCAGAAGACCAGGTCGTGCTCGAGCGCAGCGGGGCTGCAGTCGCTCGGGACCTCGGTGTAAGTGCGGCTTGCCAGCGCCAGCACGCGCAGGGCCTCGTCGGCCATGGCCTTGTTGGCGGCCACGAGCTCGGCGCGACGCTCCTCGGTCAGCGGGACGACCTTTTCGCCCTCGTAGATATGGGTGCACAGGCCGATCACCACGTCGGGCGCGCCCTTGGTGTACTGCTCGTACTCGCCGTCCAGGGTCTCGACGACCACGGACATCATCTTGCGGCCCGAGTCGAACGGGGCCTCGCCCACGCGCGGGTGCTCGGCAGTCAGGCCGGTGAGACCAGCCTTGCCGGCGTCGTTGACGAGCGCACACTCAGTCGGCTCGCCCACGGCCTCGCCCAGCTCCTCGTCCCACTGGGCATCGGAGCAAAGGGCCATACCTGCCAGGAACTTCTCCTTAGGCGCAGCGAGCTCGTGCTTGACGACGGTCATCTTGTTCTGGGTAAGGGTGCCGGTCTTGTCGGAGCAGATGGTCTGCGTGCAGCCGAGGGTCTCGACGGCAGAAAGCTTGCGGATAATCGCCTGGCGCTTGGCCATCTTGGTCACGCCGAGCGACAGCACGATGGTCACGACGGCGACCAGGCCCTCGGGGATGGCAGCGACGGCGAGCGAGACAGCGACCATAAAGGTGTCGAGCAGGGCGGTCGGGTCGGTAAGGACGTTGCCCACGCCGTGGCGGAGGATGTCAACGCCAAAGATCACGACGCAGATGACGATAACCATGATGGTGAGGATGCGGCTGAGCTCGGCGAGCTTCACTTGCAGCGGCGTGAGCTCTTCCTTGGCCTCGGCCAGGGCGCCGGCAATCTTGCCCATCTCGGTATCCATGCCGGTGCCGACTACGATGGCGCGGCCACGGCCGTACACAACGGTGGAACCCATGTAGCACATGTTCTTGCGGTCGCCGAGCGGCACGTCATCGGTGCCCGCGGCAAGCTCGATCACGTTGGCGTGCTTCTCTACGGGCACGGACTCGCCGGTGAGTGCGGCCTCTTCGATCTTCATCGTGGCGCTCTCGAGGACGCGGCAGTCGGCCGGAACGGAGTCGCCCGCCTCGAGCATGATCACGTCACCGGGCACGAGCTCGGCGCTCGGCAGATGCACGAGCTTGCCGTCGCGCAGCACCTTGGACTGCGCCGCGCTCATCTCCTGCAGGGCCTCGAGGGCCTCCTCGCTCTTGGCTTCCTGGACCACGCCCAGTACCGAGTTGACGATAACGACGAACATGATGATGACGACATCGGCAAAGTCGGGCTCGCCCTTGACCATGCCCGTGAGCGCGCTGATGACGGCGGCAACGATCAGCATGATGACCATGGGATCGGCCATCTGCTCAAAGAAACGCTTCCACAGCGGCGTCTTCTCGGCTTCCTCGAGCTTGTTAGGGCCTGTCTTAGCGAGGCGCGACGACGCCTCGTCGTCGCTCAGGCCGAGGTTCTCATCGACACCCTGGTCGCTGAGCACCTCCGCCGCGGCGGACAGGTATTCCTTTTGCATATAGAGTCCCCTCCTGGGATTCGGGCCACTCAGCAGATTGATGCCCGATCATAATTCCCAGGAGAAGGGCAAGGGCTCATCAAGGCTGCCGTGCTGAGCGGCAGTTGATAGTGGAGCTATGGTACCCCAAAGCAACGCGTCTAGCCAAAACAATCCATTTGGAAATATGGTCCATAAGCAACGGTGCAGACCGTGTGACGCTCAAAACTGATAAAACGTTTTTTCTTCGGCGCATCATCAAATTGAAATATCGCCCAGATAGCAGCGGTTAGAACGGTTGGTAAAGTTTTTGCATATACCGTTTTTCCGCAAAAAATGAACTTCTAATTCGGCATACGGTCGATTTTTTGGGGTATTCGGACGCCATTTCGTTATAATCAACTCGGTTTTATTTCTTATGGTTTATCTATCAGCGCAAGACGATGTCAGATGGAGGTCTGAATGTACAAGCGCACTAAGATTGTATGCACCATGGGTCCCGCCTGCGATAGCGACGAGACCATCCGCGAGATGATCAAGGCGGGCATGAACGTCGCCCGTTTTAACTTCTCGCACGGCTCCTACGACGAGCACCACGGTCGCATCGAGCGCGTCCGTCGTATTTCCAAGGAGCTCGGTATGCCCGTCGGCATCCTGCTCGACACCAAGGGCCCCGAGGTCCGCACCGGTCTTCTGGTCGATGGCAAGAAGGTTGCCGTCAAGACCGGCGACAAGATCGTCGTCACCGCTCAGCCCACGACCGAGGATTTCCACGGCACCGCTGAGCACATCTCCCTCGACTACCTGGCTCTGCCCTCCGAGGTCGAGAAGGGCTCCCTCATCCTGATCGATGACGGCCTGGTTGCCCTCGAGGTCGAGTCCGTCGACGGCCAGGACATGACCTGCGTCGTCAAGAACGACGGCCTGATCGGCGAGCGCAAGGGCGTCAACATGCCCAACGTCAACATCTCGCTGCCCGCTATCACCGAGCGCGATCGTCAGGACATCCTCTTTGGCCTGACCGAGAACATCGACTACATCGCCGCTTCCTTCATCCGCGACGGCGAGTCCGTCCGCGGTATCCGCGAGCTTTGCCGCGAGAACGGTGGCGAGCACGTGACGATCTTCCCGAAGATCGAGTGCGCCCTGGGCGTCGAGAACTTCGATGAGATCCTCGAGGCATCCGACGGCATCATGGTCGCCCGTGGCGACCTGGGCATCGAGATCAAGCCCGAGCTCGTTCCGCACATCCAGAAGGAGATCATCGCTAAGTGCAACGCGGCCTACAAGCCCGTTATCACCGCTACGCAGATGCTCGACTCCATGCAGCAGAACCCGCGCCCGACGCGCGCCGAGGTTGCCGACGTTGCTAACGCCATTTACGACGGCACCGACGCCGTTATGCTTTCCGGCGAGTCCGCTGCCGGTAAGTACCCGGTCGAGGCCGTTAAGATGCAGGCCAGCATTGCTCTCGAGACCGAGAAGTATCTCCCGGCTCACGCTCCGCTCGAGGTTCCGGCTGACGCTCACGGCACCCGCGTCGTCAACAACGTTGTGGGTATGTCCGCTGTGAACATGGCTACCACCGTTGGCGCCAAGTGCATCACCGTGCCGACGACCACCGGTCGTACCGCTCGCCTGATTTCGCACTTCCGTCCCAACATGCCGATCTGCGCGTTCTCCCGCCACGAGTGGGCCGTCCAGCAGATGATCATGTACTGGGGCGTTATCCCGCACCAGGCCGAGATTACCCAGGGCACCGTCAACGGCACGATCGTCAAGGCGATTGAGACCGCTAAGGAGCTCGGCTACGTCAAGACCGGCGACCTGACCGTCGCTACCGCCGGCGATCCCCGCATGAGCGTCCAGCTCGAGGACAAGGTCTCCTCGACCAACGTTGCTTACGTCGCTCAGGTGCGCTAAAACGCACTTGCAAGCACACTTGCATTGCAAAGGGCCCGGAAGGCATTGCCTTCCGGGCCCTTTTTCTGTGCCAATGCCGGCGCACGGCAAAACACGCACTCATTTCTTTACCAAAAGCGCGAAATCCACCCTTCGAGGCCCAAAAATAAAGTCCCAAGCGCTAAAAGTGTTCGCCCGGTGGCAAACCCACACCTTAACCGACACTGCTAAATCGTTTTAGCAAGAGTCAGATCGACCTGGTTTTCGGAAGTGCGGGGAAAAATTGCTTACCTCCGAGTACAAGCCCTTTTATTTCAACAAAACCCCTGATAAAGTTGGCTCAAATACCGCTTGTGCTTTGCCTGTTTGTCTTTTTCCCCGCACTTCCGAAACCGATAGCTTTTCTAGCCCAAACTACGCTCAAACGATCGGATCGCTATGTCATTTCTTGCCTGCGGACCCACGGCTTTTCAGTACTATCGCATCCCGCCCCAGATACTGGGACTCTATCCGGCAATCCTGCCGCCCGACCATGACCATCGCTTGGTACACTACTCAAAACAACCAGTATTTAAAGACTTGCTCGGCACACCAGTTTGGAGATTCGTGGGCGAAAGAAAACAGCGCGCGAACGGAAAGCTATTTCATAGCCGTCTGCTAACCCAAGAGCCGCCTCCTGGGTCGTTTAGGCAGACTGAGCATGGGTTTGATGTCACTTCACCGGAGTTCACGCTGCTCAGCCTTGCCACGCAGGTCTCACGCAGCCAGTTACTCATGGCTTGCTACGAGATGTGCGGCTCCTTTGCAGTGTTTAAGCCCTGCGAGCGAACGCAACAACAACTCGATGAAGCTATTTCGCTTAAGCTCATTCCGCCCAGCTGCGGCTGGGAGCGAGCTAACGACACCAAGGGCAATGACACCAACTTGTGGAAGCGCACGCCGCTTCTTACCGCAGCGGATATCGCCGCGTTCGCCAAGCAGGCCGCAGGCCTGCGCGGCGTTAAGCAGCTCCGCTGGGCCGCCGAACGCATGACAGGACAGACCGCCTCGCCCTTTGAAGTCCAGACGTCAATTCTCATCTCGCTCCCCCGCGATGAGGGCGGTCTGGGCATCGACATCACCAATAACGCGCGCATCCCGCTCAGCGAAGCCGCGCGTTCGCTGTATGACAAAACCTGCTGCTACGCCGATATCCTCATCGAAAGCGCCACCGACAGCATGGGCGTCATCCTTGAATGCCAAGGCCGCTCCGCCCACGACAGCGAAGCCGCGAGCCTCTCCGATGCCGAGCGCGCCACCGCACTCACAAGCATGGGCTACGACGTCATCCAAATTACCTATGACCAGATCAAGGAGAAGAAGAGCTTCAACCACATAGCCGAGCTCATCCATAAAAAGGCTGGGCTTCCCTACACCCCAAAGACTAAACAGGAGCGCACTGCCGAAGATGCCCTGCGGCAAGAGCTACTTGTCGATTGGGTTGAGCTATTCACTGCCGGGCCGGCCAGCTAGCAGCTAGCAATCAGGGGCAGCGCAGACACATCGGGCGATTCGACACGGGCGGCAAAACCCGCCTCGGTTAGCTCGACGACCTCGGTAAACGTTGCATCGAAAAACTCCTCGGTTAGCAAGCGATACGGCGGATGATCGGGCTCGCCGGGGTTTTCGCGTACAATCTCGTGCATAACGCCGATGGTCTTGAGCACATACTCCTTATGGATGGGATACTGACCAAAACGCGTCGCCGCAGTATAGAGGCGATCGGTCGCACGCGGGATAGAAACGATGCCGAGCGTCTTGCCAAACCAGTCAAAGTCGCCTTGCTTTTTAATGCGGAATTCCTCGCACGGCTTGCCGCCGTGCGCCTCCAGGTACTGATTCACGCGCGTATTCCACACGGTATCGGCCACGAGGTGAGACCAAACGCCCAGCGTCAGATCGAGCAGCGACTGCGCCACGTCATCGGGCGCGAGCGAAAGCTCGCTAGCACCGGGACCGGCAACCGGCTCGGCATCCTTGTAGCGTTGGGGATAATGTACCCGATTGAGTCGCTCGCGCTCCTCGACAATCGAGGTCGCGGCAGCCGGCGTACCAACAGGCGCCCCTTTGAGCAGCGGCGCCACATAGGTATCCCAGAACTCGTGCTCGCGCGGCTTAGGGATAGGCTCGGGCTTTGCAAAGTGCGTAATGCGGTATGGGATGGGATCGGCGATGCCAGGGACCATATAGCCCACGAAGATATCCGGAACCACGCAGCCAAACAAAAAGGCATTGCGGTCGCGCACGCTATTGGCAAGCGCACCGGTGCGCTCCAGCAAGCGCTCCGTCTGAGCGATATGAATGTTCCAGCTTGGCATAGCCACCCCCATAAAAACCTGGATAACTATACCATCACGGCAAAGCCGCGCGGGCGGCTACGCACGCTCTACGCAGCAACTATTCTGCAGCGCCGCTCTCGGTTCCATACGACGACACCGGCGCCTCGACCACATGGTGATATCGATCGATATAGATTGCACGGGCACCAAGGCGTCGCACCAAATCCTGGTGATGTGTGCTCATCAAGACCGTCTTACCCGCCGCGACGTAGGCCAGCAAGAAGTTGACCACGATGTCGCATGAATCCTCGTCGAGCCCATTGGTAGGCTCGTCGAGCACCAGGATATCCGGGTTCATCGACACCACCGCAGCCAGCGCAACGCGCTTCTTTTGCCCGCCCGAGAGCTGATAGGGAGAGACGTCGACAAGGTCGGCAACCTGGAACAGCTCCATGGCATCGTGCACGCGACGGTCGAGCTCGTCTGCCGGCAGCCCCATCTGCGCGGGACCAAAAGCAACTTCCTCACCCACCGTAGCGCAGAACAACTGGGCGTCGGCATTCTGGAACACAAAGCCCACGCGCTGATGGAACCACTGGGCCGTCGCGGAATCCTTGAGATATGTCGCATCGACCATACACCCGTCAAACAGGTATGCCCCTGCGTCCGCGAGTTCAAGGCCGTTAATAAGACGCATAATCGTCGTCTTACCGCAGCCGTTGGGACCGAGCAGGGCAACGAGTTCACCACGATCGACCTGCAGCGACACGCCATCGACAACCGTATGCCCCGCATAGGAGAACACCACGTCGCGCAGCTCGATGAGCGGAACGACCTCGGCGCCGCCCATACCGTTCGTGCCCGCCGCACTATTCATATCGATCGTCAAAACGTCGCCCTTCCCCATTTGCATCCCCAGTCGGAACCAGCAGCGCCTACAGCACGGCGCACAACACTGTCAGCAGCGCCACGCCGGCCGCATAGGCCGCATCGCGCCAGCCAAACCTGGCGCGCGCGGGAGCCGGATACGCACCGGCAAAGCCGCGGCAAAGCATAGCCTCGTCCATCGCGCGGCTGCATTCCATCGCCTTGATAAACGTCATGCCCATGATACCCGCCAGCGAGTCGGTACGCGAAAAACCCGCGGGCGCGGAACCGACGCTGCGCAGCATGACCGATTCGCACAGATCGTGCGCCGTGCGTCCCAGCACCTCGATATGCTTGAGTGCCATATCAAACGTAAAGATAACCTCGTCGGGCAGGTGCAGCATTTTGAGCGCTGCCGACATGCGGCTCCAGGTAAGCG
>CABSNS010000018.1:0-12123 GCA_902479105.1 uncultured Collinsella sp.
GAGATGCTCAGGAGTCTCGTGGGCTCGGAGATGTGTATAAGAGACAGCCCCAGACCAGGGCACCGACACCGGCCATGGCAATAACAAATGCCATGAGCAGTGCGGCGGCCTGTTGGTCACCCGTGGTGGGCAGGAAACCCTTGACCGTCTTGACGATGTTCGTCACGGTCTTGGGCGTGCCGGGGTCGGGCGTCGGCACGGGCGTCTCGGGCTTCTTGTACGTGTTGTTGAACACGATACCCTCGACGCTCTTGTCGCCCTTGGTAAAGGCAACGTTCGCCTTGAGGTTGCCCTCGCCGTCGTCGACCACGTTAACGGTCGCGGTAAAGACGGACTTGTCGTAGGTCATACCGGCCTCGTCACCCTTGACCTCGATGATGGTGTAGACGTACGTACCGGGCTCGTCGTACTCGAGCTTGTCGAAGTTGATCTTGCCGTCGGCATCGTTGGTAACCGTAGACTCGATGTTCTCGCCAACGAGCTTAAAGCTAAACTCGTCCTTCTTGAGCTCGCGTCCCTCGAGCACCTTGACCGCGCCGATGGAAACCTGCGTGGGCATGGCGTGATACTTGTTGGTAAAGCCAGCCGACTCGGTAGTTCCCTCGAGCTTGTGCGTCGCGGTCAGCGTGCCGTCACCATTGTCGGAGACGGTGGTCACGACGGTGTAGGTCGTGCCGTCATAGGTGACGCCCTTGTACAGGCCGAGCGCGTTGGGGCAAGCCTCGCGCAGCGTGTACGTGTGCGTACCGGGTGCCTCGTAGCGGATCGGGCTCAGTGTCACAGTGCCGTTGGCGTCGTTGGTGCCGCTTGCGACAACCACGTCGTCCTCGAGCAGATCAAACGTGAACTCGCCAGCTGCAAGGTCGCGGCCGGTCAGACGCTTGACCGTCTTGACCTGATCGGTCACGGAAGAATCGGTGGGCGTCACGCCATAGGTGTTGGTGAACGTGAAGGCCGCACCGTCATCGCCGTCGCGCACGACACTTAGATGTCCGGCACCGTCGTCAGTCACGGTATAGGAAACCTTGCGCGTGGCGTTGGCGTCGTTGGTCACACCAGGGGCGCTACCGGACTCGGCCACCGTGTAGGTAAAGGTGTGCGAGCGCGGAGCGGTGGGGGCTGCGGGCTCGGACTCGTCGCCGGGCTCGTCAGCGTTGGCATCAGCGTCGGCGTCGGCCTCTGCCTCGTCAGCATCGACGTCGTCAGCTTCGTCTGCCTCGGCCTTATCGGTCGCATCGTCCGTCACGCCCAGAGCGCGGTTGAGGTCCTCGAGCGTAAAGTGGATCTTGCCAAAGTCCACGTTACCGACTGCGTCGTTGGTTGCGGTCGTGCGCTCGGGCATCGGGGCACCTGCCTCGTCGGCGGTCACGGTAAAGGTGAACTTACCCGTGATGTCGGCCGGGGTCAGGCCCTCGGCAACCTGGAGCTTCTTAGTACCGGTGAGCGCAGCATCCACGGCGTCGGCGCCGTAGACGTTCTCGAACAAGGGCTCGACGCCGCCGTAGTCGACCGTCGCCGTCAGGGTACCGTCACCGTTGTCGACGACGATAACCTTAAAGCCAAAGCTCCACGTTGTAGCGGAAACGCCATTCGGCAGCCCGAATAAATCTTCGTAGGCCGTGTAGTTAATGGTCCAGGCAAGCTTGCCGTCCTTATCGGTACGATAAGCAAGCCCAGCAGCCTCAAGATTAGCAAGCATCTTGGTGTCGTAGTGCAGCGTATCAAAGCTCACGTGCCCGCCGATATTGGGCTTGAGGTTTTCGTATGCCACAAGCTCACCCTGATAGGCGATGCCGAACCAGAACTCGCCGTCGGCCATCGGGCGACCGGTCAGAGTCTTGGTGGCAACGACCTGAGCAGCGGTGCCACCAGGCGTATTGGTCGTAGCGCTGTAGCTGTTGTGGAACGGGACCAGGGCACTCTCGACCTTGTTCTCACCGCTCTTGTGGACCGTCGTATGCGTACCCTCGGGACCGCCGGAGACGGTCGTCGTGGCGGTAAGCGTACCGGCACCGTCATCGGCGACGGCGATCGTCACGGTACGCACGGCGTCGTCGTAGGTGTAACCGGGCTTGCCGTCATTCTTCTCGGCTACGGTGTACGTGAAGGTCTTGCCGGCGTCAGCCTGCGTAAACTTGACCTCACGGCCAGCCAGGATGTCGATCAGGCCGACCGTTGCCTCTGCCGTCGCAGGGGACTTGAAGTTGTTGGCTCCGGGCAGCAGGCCAAGCGCGTTGGCCGAGGCCTCGTCGGCAGGCGTCACGGTAAACGTGAACTGACCCTCGGTCATAGGACGTCCGGAGAGGCTCTTGCTGAGCTTGAGGCCGCCGGCCGCGGTGTAGTTAAGCTCAGTGCGGTACGTGTTGGTGAAGCGTCCGTTTTCCTTCTTGGTGACATTGGCGGTCAGCTTGCCCTCGCCGTCCTCGGTCACGGTTACTTCGGCGGTCGCGACGTGGGAGTCATACGTCATGCCGACCGTATTGCCCGCGTTCTCGCGGATCTCGTACTTGTAGGTTCCGGCAGCCGTGTAGCGAATCTTGCCGAACTTGATGGCGGCAATGCCGTCCTTCGCATCGTGCTTGCTCACGGTTACGGTTGCAGGATCGGGTAGCGGGGCGCCATCGGGGGCGGTAATGGTAAAGCTGAACTCGTCCCCATCCGTCCACTCGCGACCGTCGATGGCCTTGCTCAGGTCAAAGTCGAGCTCTGCATCGAGCGGGGTCACGCTGTAGGTGTTCTTGAACTCGGCGGGCTCGGCGTCCTTCAGGACATGCTCGGCCTTGAGGGTACCGTCGCCGTTGTCCGTGATGGTGGTCTCGATAGTGTACTTGGCGTCACTGTAGGTGATGCCCTTGCTGGTGGTTCCACCGTTGACCTCGCGCAGCGTGTAGGTGTGCTTGCCGGGCTTGTCGTAGGCAATCTTGTCCATGGCAATCGTGCCGTCAGCAGCGTTGGTACCCTTGGCGACGACCTCGTCGCCCTCGACCAGCTCAAAGGAGAACTCACCTTCCTTGAGCTCACGCCCGGTCAGGACCTTGTTCGCGGTGATCTGGTCGGTAACGCTCGTCTCGACAGGCGTCACGTTATAGGTATTGGTGAACGTGAAGGCCGCATCACCGTCCGGCTTGCGGGATACGCGCAGATTCCCCTTGCCGTCATCGGTCACGGTGAAGAAAACCTCGCGCGACAGCTTGGCGTCGTTGGTCACGCCAGCGACCTCGCCGGACTCGGTCACGGTGTAGGTAAAGGTGTGCTCGCGCTTCTCGGGCTTCTCGCCCAGAGCCTTGTTAAGGTCGTCGAGCGTAAAGGTGATCTTGCCAAAGTCGACCTTGCCCTTGGCATCATTGGTCACGCTCGCGTTCGCGGGCATGGGTGCACCCTCTTCACCGGTCACGGTAAAGGTGAACTTGCCGGCAATGTCAGCCGGGGTCAAGCCGTCGGCGACCTGCAGGTTCTTCTTGCCCGCAAGCGAGGCCTCGGCAGCATTCGCGGTGTAGGCGTTCTTGAACTCGATGCTCTTGACGTCCTCGGCGCCCTTCAGCTCGTGCGTGGCCAACAGCTGGCCCTTGCCGTTATCGCTGATGGTCGTCACGATGGTATAGGTCGTATCGTCATAGGTGATGCCGCCAGCGTCGCCCTTGACCTCGCGCAGCATGTAGGTGTGCTGGCCGATCTCGGTGTACTTGATGGCGCTGAACGTCACCTTGCCGTCGACGCCGTTTGTAACGGTCTCGACAGGCTTAACTTCCTTGTCCATGACTTCGAGCAGCTCAAAGCTGAACTCGCCTTCCGCCAAGTCGCGCCCGGTCAGGGACTTGGCCACGGTAATCTGGTCGGTAACGCTGGACTCAACAGGATCCGCAGCGTAGACGTTCTTGAACTCGGTCTCACCCGAGGTCACCTTCACGTCAGCGCTCAGTTCGCCCTTCTTATTGGGCTTCACCGTCACGGTGATCTCCGCGACGTTACCGCTGTAGGCGATGCCGTCAATCGTGGTCCCGGCGTGCTTTTCACTGACCTTGTAGACGTACGTGCCAGGTTCGGTGTATTCGATCGTACCGAAGTCGATGGCAGCCTTGCCCTGAGCGTCCAGGTCGGCCTTGCGCACGATCGCAGTCGTAGTCGTAGGCATCGGGGCGCCGTTCTCGGACGTCAGGCCAAACTCAAACGCGTCAGCATTCGTCCAGGCGCGGCCCTCGAGCACCTTGGTTAGACCAAAGCTGGCCTTGGTGTTCACCATTGCCGGCGTCATGTCATACGCAAAGCTGATCTTGCCGTTGTTGCCCAGGTAGGAATTGACATGCGTCGCAGCCGCCTTGGCAGACATGTTGTTCCACTTGGGGTTGAGAACGTCGGTGGCAGTACCAGTGTTGTTGTCGCCCACGCTCTCCTTGGTGGTGTGGAGCTCATCGATAAAGGCCAGGCGCGCGGTTCCCACGCTAAACGACAGGTTTCCGTCCTTGTCGGCAACTATAGCGCCGTCAAACTTGGCAGCGTCGCCACCGATGAACTCGATGACGGCGGTGGTGGGCTTGGCCTCGTTGTTCGAGCCCTGCTCCTCAAACTCATCCCTGTAATAATAGGTGCCAGTATCTGTCAGCGAATTCTTTGCAGGCTGCGTGCAGTCCTTATCCGCGTAAATGGGAGTCTGCTTCTGGAAGTAGTAGTAGCGGTTGGTGTCGGCCGGCTCAAAGGTCGCAACCGTATCGCCCAACGCACCACCGCTCCACTTGTTCGCGTAGAAGCTCACGGTCTTGGTGCCGTCAACGACAGTCGTACTATGCTCGATGTAGTCCTTGAGCCCTGCTACCTTCTCGGGCGTAAACAGGTTGTCAAGTGCGGCGCTCTTCACGCTCGAGGCATACTTCACCTGAATGGGCTTAACGTTGCTGACCGAAAGCTTGCCGCCTACGGTCTTAAAGTGACTCAGCGGAATCAGCGACGCAGGAATATTAACCGTTACGATATCGCCCTTCTGGGGATTGTCATCGCCGGCACGCTGCACGGTGATGAGCAGGTCTTTTGCCTTGCCGGCGAACTCGTATGTGTCGGTATTGGCTTCTTTGTTGACCGTCTTGCTCGGCTTGGTGAACGACGTGCCGTTGATGACGACTTCGGTAAATCCATCAACCTGCATGAAGTCGCCTAGCTCATCGGTAAACGTGATGTAGCCGGACTTGGTCTCGTCGTATCCCTTATGGATTTCGGTCGGATAAGGCGGCTCCGATGTGATGGCCTGTGAGATGTCGTCGAATACCTTCTTGAGTTCTTCTGCATTGGTCGCCGACTTGTAGTAGTCGGAGTTTTCCGCGCGTGTGCCAAGCTCGTCGCTCGCATACGACGTGGCATCGGGATAATTACTCGACACGGCGTGCATAAACTTGTTGACGTCGCTTGTCCCCTTTTTCGAGGGATCGGCAGCGGGGTCCGCTCCACTAAAGATGCCGATGGTATAAACGGTGGCCTTGCTGTCCTTCATGTTCTTGGCAGCCGTCACGGCAGCATCGGCGACGCCAGAATCAAACTCGCTGTAGCTCGTTGGCTTGCCGTCGGTAAAGAACACAACGATCTTCTTGGCATCTGCGCGACCAGAAGTGATATCCCCGGCCAGTTCCAGACCATTGTCGGCACGCGTGGCCCCGCTTGGCTTGATTCCAGCAACTGTATCCTTAAGAGCTTTCACGTTGCCGCCGGAGCAATCGGTCAAACCCTTCATTACCTGCGAGTGGTTGTACTTGTATTGGCCTTGATAGTACGTGTCATTGCCGACCTTATCAGTCTTATCACCCGCAAACTTAACAATGGCAACCCTATGCTGCCTATCAACGCCCTCGATAGCCTCGTTTTGTTTGGCGATGGTATTGATAAAGCTGTTCGCAGCGCTCTTCAGTGCATCGATACGCTTGGTGGGATCTCCGCCACCCATAGGATCATCCATCGAGCCGGAAGCATCCAGCACCATCACGATGTCGAGTGGCGTGGTGACCGTCACGGTTGAATTAGACGTCGAGGACATCGCCGAAAGCGTAGTCACAAAATCTGACGCTTTGTTTTCTCCAGTTTCCTTAACCGTCTTGTCGGTCCAGATTCGACCGACGTTTTGGGTCGTCACCTTATTGCCACCATGGCCCGCCGCCCAGATTTCCCAGCGTCCGCTGGTGTCGGGGTCGACGACCTTTCCGGCCATTTCCGGTCCGTCCATTCCTGTGCTGGACCTGGCGTTGGCCTCGGGCAGCATGGCGAATGCTGCGGCTGGCAACACCAGCACTACGGCCAGCATCACCGCCAAGAGACCCCTCGTGTACTTACTCATCGCGTCTCCCTTCTCGCGGGCTCAGACCTTGCATCAGCCTAAAGTTACGGAATGAGACCCAATTTGGGCAGGTGACACATGTTCCAGATTCGGTTTTGGACGTGAGACAAATGTCTCATCAAAGTTGAGACACGAGCGTTTTCGCAGGAAAACGGGTGCGACTCGGAGCCGACAGGC
This sequence comes from uncultured Collinsella sp., assembly GCA_902479105.1. Classification (GTDB taxonomy): domain Bacteria; phylum Actinomycetota; class Coriobacteriia; order Coriobacteriales; family Coriobacteriaceae; genus Collinsella. Next base: position 6,491 of record CABSNS010000018.1, read on the forward strand.
CAAAATGATCCGTTTTCTTCCGTCCCCGGGGGCTCAAGGGCTGTCACCGATATGGTGTCATTTCAAAACTATGCCGGATTACGGAGCTAAAGTCGGGGCCCTCATCCATACCACCATTTTTTGAAAAACGGCAGGCTATCTACCTGCGGTTTTGTTTTTGCGTTTTTCTGCATGGTGGGAGGTTCGCTATCCAGCCCCGTAATCCGGCATAGTTTTGTTCGTGGCAGCCCAACCGCGCGCTCACGCGCGGGGCCGGTGGGGCATTTTTGCCCCACCGGCCCCTATCCCAGCTCTATTCCGGCGTTACTCCGGCTTGGTTTCTACCGTGGGAGTCTTATCCGCCGCAACTGGAGTACGGGCGGTGTCCATAGTCAGGCAGTGCTTGGGGCAGCTCTCGATGCACTCGCCACACACCACGCAGGCGTACGGGTCGATCGACCAGGTACCGCCCTTGCGATCGACCGCGAGCGCGCCCGCCGGGCAGCGGCGCGCGCACATGCCGCAGCAGATGCACACGTCCATGTCGTTGACGATATGCCCGCGCAAGCGCTCGGGTGCCGTCAGCTTCTCCTGCGGATAGCGCACCGTGACCGGCTGCTTGACCATAGAACCTAAGGCCGTCTTGGCAAATGTCAGTAAACTCATGCCGCGCCTACCTTTCCGTGCAGCTAATGCAGGGGTCGATGGTCAGGATAATCATGGGCACGTTGGCAAGGAGCACGCCCTGCAGCGCATGTGTCAGACCCGCCAGGTTCTGCGACGTCGGCGTGCGCACGCGGAAGCGGTCCAGGTTCTTGGTGCCGTTACCGCGCACATAGTAATACGCCTCGCCGCGCGGCTGCTCAATCACAACCTCGCCGCGTGCGCCGTCGGCCGGCGTAAGCTTGGTGCGCCCGCCGATCCCGTCGTGCGGAATCTTGCCCACAAGCTCCTTAATGATGTCCATGGCCTGCGTGACCTCGGCACAGCGTACCTGACAGCGGGCATAGCAATCGCCATCGGTAGCAACGATGGGCTCAAACGCAGCCAGATCCGCATAGGCACCGTCGTCAAACATGCGCACGTCGTAATCCACGCCCGATGCGCGCCCAAACGGACCGACCATCGAAAGCTCCAGCGCGTCCTTCTTGCTAATCACGCCCACGCCATGCAGGCGCTCGCCGCAGCTGTTGTCGTCCAAAAACGTATGCACCAGGGCCTCGTAGTCAGGACGCATGGCATCGAGCGTCTGGACAATGCCCGCCAGCTCGGAGTCCTCAATGTCGTGTTTAAGGCCGCCGATCTCGTTAATCGACAGAATCACGCGCCCGCCGCAAGTGCTCTCAAAGATCTTGAGAATCTGCTCGCGCAGGGTCCATGACCGATAGAACAGCGCCTCAAAGCCAAAGGCGTCGGCGAGCAGGCCCAGCCACAGCAGATGCGAGTGGATGCGCGAAAGCTCGTGCAAAACGGTGCGGATATACTGCACGCGGCCGGGCACCTCGATGTCGAGCATGCGCTCGCAGGCGCTGGCATAGCCGCAGCTGTGGCCCACGGCGCAAATGCCGCAGATGCGCTCGGCGATGTAGCCAAACTGGTGCATATCACGCTTTTCGGTGAGCTTCTCGAGTCCGCGGTGCACAAAGCCGATCTGCGGAATTGCCTCGATGACGCGGTCGTCCTCGATCACCAGATCCAGATGAAGCGGCTCGGGCAGCACCGGGTGCTGCGGGCCAAACGGAATAACGGAGCGATGTGCCATGGACCTTACGCCTCCTTTTTCTGCTTGTCGCGGGCGGCCTTGGCGGCAAGCGCCGCGCGGACCTTGGCCGCTTTCTCGGGATCCATGGCGGCGAGCTTTGCCTCCATCTCGGCAGCCTTGAGCGCGGCCTTGGCAGCGGCATCGTCATGCTGAGTATCGGAGCCGGCAGCCGCAGCGGGCTGAGCAGCGGCGCCCGCGGCGTCGCCGGCGCTCACAGCACCCTCCCCTGCAGCAGCCGCAGCCGCGGCGGCCTTTTCGGCCGCGGCTTTGCGCGCCTTGGCCTCGGCGGCGGCACGGACCTTCATGGCCTTCTCGCGCGCGGCCTTCACCTCGGGCGTGATAACGCTCATGGGTTCGGCAGTCGAGACCTGGTAGAAAAAGCCCTTAAAGTCAATCTGCATGTCAGTGATGGCAAGACCAAACAGGTCGTGCGCTTCGTTTTCAAACGGGAATACTGCCGGATAGTACGAGCTGATGGACGGAATCTCCTGGCACTGGTCGATGCCCTCAACCACCAGGTTCTCAATCGCATAGTTTCCGTCCCGCGCGATCTGCTCCTGAGCAGCGCGAACGTTGATAAACGTATAGACCAGGCGATACGATCCGTCGTCCACACAGCGCTCGGCATGCATTTGCACAAAGCGCGCGCCGACGCCCTTGAGCGCCTGGACATGCGGCAGGAGCTCGTCGATCCCGACGGTGGTATAGATAGCCTTTTGCATTACTCGGCCTCCTTTGCAGCGGCGGGCGTCTCAGCAGGTGCGTCGCCAGCGGCGGGTGCGGCGGACCTGGTGGACACGTTGGCCTCGTCACCGTCACCGGCACCATCAGCCCCGGCCCCCGCAGCCACAAACCCGTCCTCGCCCAGCTCAACGCCACCGTCCCAGGTTGCGGCGCCGCCCACGGTAAGCGGATCGCCGCCGGCGCGCATCACGGCCTCCTTCTGGTCCAGGATGCCGCACGCCTCCACGATGGCATCGATCACGGTCTCGGGACGAATGGCGCACCCGGGCGCGTACACGTCCACGGGAATCGCGCGGTCCACGCCGCCGATCACGTTGTAGGCATCGCGGAATACGCCGCCCGAACACGCGCAGATACCGCAGGCCACCACGCACTTGGGCTCGAGCATCTGGTTGTAGATCTGGCGCACGACGGGCAGGTTCTGGGCATTGACCGACCCCGTCACCAAAAAGATATCCGCATGCTTGGGGTTGCCGGTATTGACCACGCCAAAGCGCTCCGCATCGAACAGCGGCGTGAGCGAGGCCAGCACCTCGATATCGCATCCGTTGCAGCTCGAGCCGTCGTAATGAATAACCCACGGCGAGCGCGACATTTTATGATCCATGAATGCCGCCTCCTAAATAAACACGTCGACGAGGATGGGCATAAGGTTGAGCAGGCCAAACACCAGCGCCACGCCCCAGCCGAGCTTAAAGCAGCTGCGCCAGGTGCTGCGGGCAAAGGTGTTGTCGATCAGCACCTCGACAAAGTACGTCGCAGCCATCACGACCAGGGCGACCACCCAGCTCACCGGGTTGTCCCAAACAAAGAACATGCCCACCCACATCAAAAACAGCACGGTCTCGCACCAGTGCATAAGGGTCATCTTGGCCAGCGTGCCGCCGCTCATCTCGGTGGCGACGCCCTGGACAATCTCCTGATGCGCGTGATGCGAATACGAAAGATCGAACGGTGACTTGCGCAGCTTGATGGTAAGCACCGCGAGCAACGCGAGGAAAATGGGCGCGCTGTACACGATGATGGGGACCGACTGCCCCGTCACGGCGATGGAATCGAAGCTGTCGGTGGCAAGGTACAGGCCCACGCTCATCAGCAGAACGGCAGGCTCGTAACTCATGACCTGCAGCAGCTCGCGATCGGCGCCAACCTGGGCAAACGGGCTTTGCGTCGAGGCGGACGCCAGCACCACAAAGATCGCGGCGAGCGTCACCATAAAGGCGCACAGCAGCGTGTTGGAGCCCGACACAAAGATGCCGCCGCCCACGACGGTAAAGATGAGCGCGCACGCCATGTAGGTATCGTCCATGGTGTTTACGCTGGCAGGGGCCTTGCGCAGGAGCTTGGCCACATCGTAGAACGGTTGCAGCAGACGCGGTCCCACGCGGCCCTGCATGCGGGCCGAAAGTTTGCGGTCAACGCCATCGATCAGGCCGCCCACAAGCGGCGCAATCAAGGCAAACGCCACGGTACCAATAAATATGCCCACGACGCCCGAGCCCTCGAAATACTTACCGCGCAGCACCGAGGGCGCGCTCATGGCAAGCCGCTCGGGCCCAATCCACGCGCAGCACAGCAGCGCAAACAAAATAATGCTGCAGCACACGACGCTACCCGCGGGGCCAATACGCTTCTCGCCAAGGGCGTCCTCCGAATACCAATTGCGCTTTTCGGCCTTCACCTCGTGTCCCATCGAGCCGCGGAAATGGCGATATTTGTCGGTCCCCACACCCGAAAGGTACACGTTGACGTGCGGTTTGTTGCTCACGCAGAATGACGTCAGCAGCACCACAGCGATAAACGCCACGATAACCACCATCAGATACATGGCGTCCTTGCCGATAACGTACGGCACGCGGCCAAACACCATGGCCAAGTAAGGCGACACCAGGCCGCTCGAGATAACCGGGAACGCCACACAGCACAGAATCAGCAGCGCGGCGATGGTATTGAGCGCCATCCATTCGGTCTTATGGACATTGACCTCAACGTTTTGAGCCGTGGGGTCGACGCCCGAAAGCTTGGCAAGCCACTTGCCCCAGAAGTAAAACGTCGCGGCCGAGCCAAAGGCCAGCACCATGATCATGAGCACGTTGCCGGTCTGGGCAAACGCCACCAGGGCGCCCCACTTGGACACGAGCATGCCAAACGGCGCCACGAACATGCCCATGATGCCCAGCATCATCAGACGCGTCAGGTGCGGCATGCGGCTGAACATACCGTCCATGTCCTCGATATTGCGGCTGCCGATATGATGCTCAGCGGTGCCCACGCACAGGAACAGCAGCGACTTTGCCACCGTGTGGAACAGAATCAGGAAGATGGCCGCCCACACGGCCTCGGGCGCGCCGACACCCAGGCAGGCACTGATGAGGCCCAAGTTGGAAATGGTGGAGTACGCGAGCACGCGTTTGGCGTTGCTCTGCGAGATGGCCATGAGGGCAGCGAGCAAAAACGTGATGGCACCCACACTCGTAACCATAAAGCCGGTCACGGGATAGATGGCATAGAGTGGGCTCAGCTTGACCATCAGGAACACGCCGGCTTTGACCATGGTTGACGAGTGCAGCAGGGCGCTCGCGGGCGTGGGGGCAACCATGGCGCCGAGCAGCCAGGTGTGGAACGGCATCTGTGCGGCCTTGGTAAGGGCAGCGAGCGACAGCAGAATGACCGGCATCACCAGCAGCGCGGATTGCGCGGTTCCGGCGCCGGAAAGCTCGATCATGCCCGAGATGGTCAGCGGCATGCCGTTAACGTGCAGGTACATGAGTCCGGCCAAAAACGCGATGCCGCCCAGCATGTTGAGGATGATCTGGGTGAAGGCGTTCTTGATAGCCTCGGGCGTGCGCGTGTAGCCAATCATAAGGAACGAGCACACGGTGGTGATTTCCCAGCCGCAGAACAGCCACTCAAGGTTGTCGCTCGTCACGATGACGAACATGGCCGAGAGGAACAGGAACATGAGCGCCAGGAACTGCGGGCGACGGTCGGGCGCGGTCTGCCCGCGCAGCGCGGCCTCGTGCTCGTCATGGGCCTGGAAGTCCTTCATGTAGCCCAGGGCATACACGCAGATTAGGCTGCCGACGATGCCGACGGCAAGGACCATGATCACGCTCATATCTGTCTCTTATACACATCTGACGCTGCC
>CABSNS010000019.1:0-11870 GCA_902479105.1 uncultured Collinsella sp.
TTCTTAGCGGATGCATCGGCAGCGGGCTCGGGCTGATCGGCGACAGGCTCGCTGTCGGCGGCGGCAGCGGTCGTCTCGACGGAAGCGGTCGTCTGCTCGACAGCGGGCGCAGAGGTGCTGGCGGCGATGGTGGCAGCACCATCGGACTCAAGACCCAGCTCGGCGGCGCGCTCGGCCTCCTGGTCGCAGAGCAGCTTATCGTATGCCTTCAAGAACGGCAGGTAGATGATGGCGTCCAGCAAGATGATGATCGCGACAAACACCAGGGCGATAAGCTGGAAGTTCGTGGTGATGAAGATGCCGATGGGAGCAGGGGTAGCCCAAGGCACCACGAAGGAGAAGCCGTTCATGCCCACGTTGTCGATAAAGAACTTGGCAACACTCACGTTGACGCAGCCGGCGGCAACAAAGGGGATGAGCATGTAGGGGTTAAGGATCATCGGCGCGCCAAAGAGCAGCGGCTCGTTGACAGCAAAGGCAACAGGAACAATCGAGGCCTTACCGACGGCTTTGAGCTGCTTGGACTTCATAAAGAGAATCAGCAGAAGCGGCACGATGAACGTGGCGCCGGTGCCGCCGAACTCACCCACGAGCGACATGTTAAAGGTGAGGGAGTGGGCGGGGTGACCACCGGCCAGCAGAACCTGCAGGTTCTCGGCCTGGTTGGCAAGACGGATGGGGTCGATGCCCGGCTGGACGATCGAGGGGCCGTGGACGCCGATGAACCAGAAGAACGCGGTGGCTGCCTGAATAAGGATGAGTCCGGGGTAGGTCTCTGCTGCAGTGAAGAGCGGGGAGAGCAGCTTGATGAGCAGCTCGGAGAACGGAACGCCCATAAGGTTGCGCACAACCACATCGATGATGCCGCAGATGATGACGGCGCCGCCAAAGGGGATGATGTCGCGGAAGTTCTGAGCGATGGCGCCCGGAACCTCCTTGGGCAGCTTAATGGTCAGATCGCGCGAGACGCAGAACTTATAGACCCACACGGTAATGAACGCGGCGATATAGGCCGAGAACAGACCGCGCGTACCCATGCTGGTGCAATCGAAGACCGAAAGCTCGGAGCCGTTGAACTTGGTGGTGAACTGCGTAACAGCGAGCAGCAGCATGCTGCACTGGGCGGCAACCATGGTGGAGCCGTCGTTGAGCACCTTGCCGGCGGGCATGCGACGGTTCATGGAAGCCGTGAAGTTCTTGGCGGTGGTGCCGGCAACCATGATGCCCATGACGCCCATGGTGAAGTTGTACAGCTTGTTGCACCAGTCGATGAGCGGCTGGGGCAACGTGATGCCAACTACGCCAGGAAGGGTGGCGATCAGCAGAAAGATCGAAGAGGTAAGGACGATGGGCATGCACCCAAGGAATCCGTCTTTGATGGCCTGGAGGTAGATGTTTCTCGAGATCTTCTCAAAGAACGGCTGATGCTTTTCGAGCATCTTTACGATGGCGTCCATAGAGCTCCTTTGCTACTTGATGCGCGATGCATGTGGATGGAACTGGTCGTCGATGGATGGTCAGGACTGCCCGGAAACCTTCCTGCTTAAGGAAGGCATTGTGAAATGACAACGTTGTCATTTCGTTAATGACAACGTAAGACATTTTTGGAAGAGCAACAAGGATATACGGGTGAGTGGTCGATATTGTTCGGTAAACGGTTGATTTATCAGTCAGGCAGGTGGTGTATGCTAGAACGCAAAAAACAAGCGATAGAGAACCGAGTGGAGAAGCAGTGACAACGATGGACAAGAAAAACGTTTCGATGAACGACGTGGCGATTGCCGCGGGTGTTTCTCTCAAGACGGTGTCGCGCGCGATCAACGAGCCCGATAGCGTGCGAGAGTCGACACGCGATAGGGTCCATGCTGCCATGGAAGCGCTTGGGTTCCGGGCGAACTTTGCCGCGCGTTCGCTCAAGTTGGGCCGTTACGGGTGCATCGGCGTTGTGCTGTTCCACTTGTCGGGCGGTGCCGTGGACATGATTGACGGTATCGCCGATGCCGCCGAAGAACGCGGCTTTGCGCTCACGATGATTAAGAAGTGCGCAGGGGAGAAGATGACCCTTGCCGAAGCGGCACGTAGGATGTCGCAGCTGCCTGTTGATGGCATGATCTTCAACCTGCGTCAGATGGTCGATGACTTTGATACCTTTGAGGCACCGAAAGACCTCAAGACGGTGATTATCACGCCGATGGAGCATCCTACCTGCTCTACCGTTAGTGACGATCAAGAGGGTGGTGCGCGCATGGCGTGTGAGTACTTCTTAAATCGCGGGCACAAGAACGTATACTTCGTCTCTGGTAAGAAAGAGGCGCTGTCGAGTCAGTGCCGTATGAAAGGTTGGCGTGCGGCACTCGAGGCGCGTGGCATTGAGCCGCCCGAGCCTCTGCAGGGCGATTGGAATGCGGATAGTGGCTATGCCGCGGGTCTTGTGCTTGCCGATAAACCCGATTGCACGGCGGTCCTCGCTGCTAACGACTGCATGGCAAACGGCGTGATGATGGCTCTACGTGACAAGGGTCTGAGTGTGCCCGATGATGTGTCCGTGATTGGCTTTGATGACGAGCTTTACAAGACGATTCCCAACTCGATTCTGACGTCGGTGAAGTTTCGCCACCGCGAGCTGGGCGTCCGTGCGCTCAACGAGGTCGTTGCAGGTCTGGAAGCTCCGAGCTCCAGAAGCCGTACGCTCGTCTCGGGCGTGTTGGTCGAGCGTTCCAGCGTAAAGGACTTGCGGGCGTAGACGTGCTCGGCCTATTCCGTTTGTCTCGATCTGTAACAACTAGACGGTCAAAAGTGGTCTACATGTTACAGATTGAGATTTTCGGCTTGGCCTGTGCGTTCATCTCGATCTGTAACAGCTAGGACCGAAAAACTCGGCTAGATGTTACAGATTGAGATGAACAGGAGGACGGGTGCGGTCTAAACAAAATGGCCCGCGCATCACACATCGATGCACGGGCCATTTATTGTCTGCAAGCGGCAGGTGGTGTCAGCGTCTTATGCCTCGAGGTTTTCCTCGATCCAGGCGACGGCACCCTTGGGATCCTTAGTGAGGTCGATGTACTGTTTGCCCTTGGGCGACAGCAGCGTGATGCCCAGGCGGTCGGTGTCGGCCTTCATCTCGTTGTAATAGGTGCGAACCTGCGGAGCCAGGACGATGACGTTGTACTGGTCCATGATGGCGTAGTGGCTGCCGTAGGCACCGGCGTTGGCGGTAATGTCGATGCCCAGCTCGTCGGCGCCTTCCTTAAGCGCGTTGGCGAGCAGTGCAGAGGTGCCGGCGCCAGCGCACAGAACCAGAACCCTCAGATCCTTGCCCTTAAGGGCGGACGGAGCTGCGGAGGCCTCAGTGGCAGAAGCGGTCTCGACAACAGGAGCCTCAACGGCGGGGGCGGCAGCGGTCTTGACGGCCTTGGTCTCCTCGGCCTCTTCTTCGGCCAGGGTCTCGGCCTCCTGCTTGCACAGGACGTTGTCGTAGGCCTTGCAGAACGGGTAGTAGATCAAGAAGTCAACGACCAGCAGGACGACAACCAGGACCAGAGAGATCGGCTGGAAGTTGGTGTCGATGAAGGTGCCGATCGGTCCGGGGAGTGCCCACGGCATGGCATAGATAAAGCCGTTCATGCCCAAAAAGTCGATGAAGAACTTACCAATGAGGACGTTGGCCACGGGGGCAAACAGGAACGGGATCAGGAAGTACGGGTTGAGGATGATGGGCGCGGCGAACAGCAGCGGCTCGTTGACGGCGAACATCACGGGCACGACAGAGGCTTTGCCGACGGCCTTGAGCTGCTTGGAGCGCATAAAGAGCAGGAAGATGATCGGGACAATGAACGTGGCGCCGGTGCCGCCGAGTTCGCCGATGTAGTTACCGAAGTTTTCGGTCAGGGCGAGGGCGGGGTGACCGCCGGCCTGCAGCGTGGCGAGGTTGGTGGTGATGTTGCCAAACAGCGCGGCGTTGAGGGCAGGCTTAACGACCGAGGGGCCGTGGATGCCCATGAACCAGAACAGCGGGATCATGAACCAGATGAGGGCGAGGCCGGCGTAGGAATCGGCAGCGGCGAACAGCGGGCTCACCAGCGTGGAGATGACGTTGGCAAACGGGACGGCCAAGCAGGTGCGGCAGATAACGTCGATGACGGCGACAAACAGGATGGAGAAGCTGAAGGCGAAGATGTCGCGGAAGTTCTGGGCGATGGCGCCGGGGACTTCTTTGGGCAGCTTGATGGTGATGTCTCGCTTAATGCAGAAGGCATAGATGTTGACCGTGGCAAATGCGGCGACAAAGGAGCTCAGCAGGCCCTTGGTGCCCATGTTGTCGGTAAAGAACACCGAGACATCGGCGCCGTCGATCTTGGCACTCGTCTGGGTAACGGCCAAGATGAGCATAGCGCACATGGCGGCGACCATGGTGCTCGTGGCGTTGATGGCCTTGCCGGCAGGCATGCGGCGGTTCTTGGAGCCGGTCAGCGCGCTTGCGGTGGTGCCGGCGACCATGATGCCCACGACGCCCATCGTGAAGTTGTAAACCTTGTTGCAGAAGTTCACGACGTCGACGTTCCACCAGTCGGGCAGCGTAAAGCCGCCGACCGTGGCGACAACGCCCGGCAGGGTCGAAATAAGCAGGAAGACAGAAGAAGACAGGATAATGGGCATTGCTGCCAAAAAGCCGTCTTTAATGGCCTGAAGGTAGATGTTCTTAGAGACCTTGTCGAAGTACGGCTGACCTTTCTCCAAGAACTTAACGATCGATTCCATAGTTCACGCTCCTCTTTGCATGAAATCTTAATGGCATGGACGTTGAAAACCTATATGGTCTCCCGCTTGCTAAAAGCCCGGGTGCAGGCGGGGCCGGTCCCAGGGGGAGAGAGGGGAGCGGCTGGGTTTGTATCGCATAGGGCCGCTCCCTTCTCGGGGGAAAGCGAGGCGATGCGCTACTGCGCGTCCGCCATAGTGTCGGCGAGCTCCTTGTACCAGAGTGCCGACTGCTTGATGTAGCGTTTTTGCGTGTCGAAGTCGATGTAGAACAGGCCGTAGCGCTTGTTATAGCCATTGGCCCACGAGAACTGGTCCTGCAGGCTCCAGATAAAGTAGCCCTGGACGTCGACGCCCTCGGCGCGCGCCTGGAGCACCTTCTCCATGTGCTGGTCGACAAAGTCGATGCGCTCGGGATCGGCGACGATGCCGTTTGCGTCGGGCTCGGGGTCCTTGTGGCCCAGGCCGTTTTCGGTGATATAGATGACGGGGAGGTTGGGATAGGTGGCGCTGATGTGCTTGAGCGTGTCGTAGAGGCCTTGCGGGTAGATGAGCCAATCCCAGTCGGTGGTGGGGATACCCGGCATATCGACCTGCTGCCCGACGCCCTTAAACTTAAAGCACGAGGTGCCCTTGTCTCCGGTGCCGTTAAAGCTGTTGGTTGACTCGCCATCGTAGGCGGCGATAAACGCCGACTGATAGTAGTTGAGGCCGAACATATCGTTGCGGGGCGCCGCCTTGGCGAGCTCCTCCATGTCGCTGTCCTCAACCGTAAGTGTGGCGTTGTTGGCACGCAGAATCTCGTTGATGAGTGAGAGGGTGCGCGCGGAGTAGTGACCCAGGAAGGCGCCGTCCATGATGAAGTCGGTGTAGAAGGCGTTGTACAGGTCGGCGGCGTGCTGGTCGGCGGGCGAGTCGGTGGCAGGATATGCCGGCGTCAGGACGTTGACCATGCCAATGCGTCCGCCCAGGTGCTCGGTCTCGTCAAGATCCTTATACAGGTTGACGGCGCGGGCGTGGGCAACGAGCTCGTTGTGCTGGCTCTGGATGCCGCTCGTCACATCAAAGTGATGGTTGGGCGGGAAGTTGCCTTGGATGTATTGGGAGTGCGAGAGGCTGATGAGCTCGTTGATGGTGAACCAATTCTTGACCTCGCGGAACTCGCGGAAGCAGAACTCGGCATAGCGCACATAGGCGTCGACGGTCTTGCGGTTGAGCCAGTCGCCCTGGTTGAACAGGGCGGCGGGGGAGTCAAAGTGATGCAGGGACACATAGGGCTCGAGGCCATACTTTTTGCAGCAGGCGAACAGCTCGTGGTAGTGCTTAACGCCCTCGGCGAGGGGTTCGGCATCGTCGCCGTTGGGGAAGATGCGGGTCCAGGCGATGGACACACGAATGGCGTTGAGTCCATGCTCGGCAGAAAGGCGGATATCCTCCTCGTAGCGGTTGTAGAAATCACTGGCCGGGTCGGGCAAAAAGCGACCCTGGGCGACAAGGTAATCGTCCCACATGGTCTTACCCTTGCCTGCCACCTTCGTGGAACCTTCCGTTTGGTACGCGGCGGTTGCGGCGCCCCAAACAAAGCCCTTCGGCAGCTGCTGTACGCGGTTTAGCAAAGACATATGCATACACCCTCTCGTCTCGCTGTTCGATATTGTGCGTTTGCGCTCAGGAGGCTCCCTGGTTAGCGTTCAGCGGTGAAAAAGACCGATAAACACTATCTTAAAATGATTAGAACCAAAATGAGCACGTGAACATTTGACAATGAGCACGTTAACATCCGGCTGGGATGTATAGAAACAAAACAACTTCAAACAGCCGCGAACGGTTGTATTTGTTCGGTAAGCGGTTTTGATTGACAGAAGTTTTCATGTTGTGGTATATGGCTCGGGTATCATGAGCACGTTATCAATGTATGTACGATGCGCCATGGGCGCGGGGAATAGTTGGGAAGCAGGTTAGCGTGGAAGGCATGGATCAGCAGACAAGGAATGGTCGTTCGGCGAGCGCGGCAGAGGTTGCGGCGCTCGCTGGCGTGAGCCGCCAGACTGTGTCTCGCGTGGTCAACGGTATGCCCAACGTGACGGAAAAGACGCGCAAGCGTGTGCTGGCCGCCATGGAAGAGCTGGGCTTTCGTCCCAATTTTGCTGGAGCGGCGTTGCGCGGCGGGTCGTATCGTTCTATTGGCCTGTGCATGTACAACATCACACGTGTCGGTAACCTGGCGACGCTCGAGGGTATCATGCAAGCGGCGCGCGAGCACGATTTTGCCGTCACTATGATCGAGATGGGCGGCGACAAGCCCTATGCACTTGCCGATGCCTCGCGCCGCATGGTCGAGCGACCCGTCGACGGCATGATTCTCAACATGAACCGCATGGCTCCCGATTTTGAGGAGTTTGTTCCCCAGCCGGGAGTGCGAACGGTCATCCTGTCCATGTATGCGCATCCGCGCTGCACGACGATCGACTCCGACCAGTATGGTTCGTGCGAGCTGTTGACCAATTATCTGCTGGAACATGGTCACTCGAATATGCGGTTTGTGGCGGGTCCGGAAAACTCGATTTCCTCGCGTTTTCGTGAGGCCGGTTGGCGCGATACGCTGGGTCGTGCTCATGTCGATGCCGCTCCGATGCTGCGTGGCGATTGGAGTGCGGACAGTGGGTACGCCATGGGCGAGCGGATTGCGGCCGAGGTGCTTGCCGGCGGGTCGCAGGCGCCGACTGCCGTGCTTGCGGCAAATGACCAGATGGCGCTGGGCGTTATCGCCGCGCTCGAGAACGCGGGCCTGTCCGTGCCCGACGACGTGAGCGTGGTTGGTATCGACGACGCACTCGAGGGACTTGTTCCTCACAATCGACTGACGACGCTGCGATTTGATTTGCGCGGTGTCGGTAAGCTTGCGTTTGAGGCGGCGATTGGAGAGAGCTCGTCTATCGAGGCGATTCATGTGCCGAGTACGCTGGTCGAACGCTCGACTGTTAGGGACATACGGGGTTAGGTCCTACTCCGTTTGTCTCGATTTGTAACAGGTAGACGGTCAAAAGCGGGCTACGTGTTACAGATTTAGATTCTTCGGAAAGAGCAATCCTGTTCGTCTCAATCTGTAACAGCTAGGACCAAAAAACTCGGCTAGATGTTACAGATCGAGACAAACGGCTCCCGACCAGCCCAAAAACAAAAAGACCGGGGGCGGCGCGCCGTGTGACGTGCCGCCCCCGGCTGAGAAATGGGGACAGGTTGTGTGAGCGGGCAACCCCGCCAGCCACTAGTCCAGACGACGGGTCTGCGCCACGTGCTTGTACCAGTAGGCGCTTGCCTTGGGCGTGCGCTTCTGGGTTTCAAAGTCAACGTAAAAGAAGCCGTAACGCTTGTTGTAGCCATTGGTCCAGGAGAACTGATCCTGCAGGCTCCACAGGAAGTAGCCGCCCACGTTGACGCCCACCTCCATGGCCTTGAGCAGCCAACGCAGGTGCTGCTCGATGTAGTCGATGCGCGGCTGGTCGTCCACAAAACCGTCCTTGTAGGGGTCCTTGTAGCCCATGCCGTTCTCGGTGATGAAAATCTGCTTGTAGTTGGGGTAGCGCTGCTTAATGTAGACGAGCAGATCGAACAGGCCCTCGGGATAGATGATCCAGTCCCAGTCGGTGGTGGGGATGCCAGGCTTGTTCACATGCTCGCCAATACCCTTAACGCGCCAGCGGCCAGTGCCCTTCTCGCCCGTACCGTTGTGGTGCAGGTCGTTCTCGCCGTCGTAAGCCTTCAAGAAGCGGCACTGGTAGTTGTTAACGCCCAGGTAGTCGTTGTAGAGCGCGGCCTCGCGCATGATTTCCAGATCCTCGTCTAGGATCTCGATGGTGCCGCCCGAGACGGCAGCCAGGCGGTTGGCGCACTCGAGGGTGTCGGGCGCATAGTCGCCGCGGAAGGTGGCGTCGAGCAAGAACTGGTTTTGCAGCACGTGCTCGTTGTTGGCGGCTTTGATGTCGGCGGGGTCGTTCTCGTTGAGCGGGTACTTAAACTCCAGCGACTGGATGACGCCGATTTTGCCCTTAAAGCCGCCGTTGTGGAAGGCCAGCACGGCCTTGGCGTGGGCGAGCATCATGTTGTGCTCGCACTGGAAGGCCTCGGCCAGATGCGCCTTGACGCCACCGGGGAAGGTGCCCTCGATGTAGGTGTTGGAGGCGTCGGCCCAGATCTCGTTAAAGGTGAACCAGTAGGTCACCTGGTCGGCGTACTCCTTAAAGCAGAAGGTGGCAAAGTCCACAAAGGCGTCGATGGTCTCGCGGTTGAGGAAGTCGCCCTTCTCAAAGAGGGGAAGCGGCGTGTCAAAGTGATGCAGCGTGACGAACGGCTCAACGTGGTGCTTGTGGCACTCGGCGAAGAGATCGTGGTAGAACTGGACGCCCTCGGGGTTGATTTCGCCGGTGCCGTTGGGGAAGATGCGGCTCCAGGCGATGGAGAGGCGAATGCCGTTGATGCCGAACTCCTCGCACAGCTCCAGGTCGACGGGGTACTGGTTGTAGAAGTCCGAAGCGGGATCGGGGGAGAAGCGCCCCTGGGCCTCCAGAAAGTCGTCCCAGGCAACCTTGCCCTTACCGTGAGTGCGGGTCTCGCCCTCTACCTGGTAGGCAGCGGTGGCGCCGCCAAAGACAAAGTCCTCGGGAAACTGCGCGGGCGGGTTGGTGACGCTAGCAGGATTAACGGACATGATGATCCAATCGTCTAAATCGAAGGGCCAGCCGGTCTTGGATGGTCGGCTGGCCCTGGGCGTTACTTACTTCGAAAGTTGCTCACTCACGAAGGCGAGAGACTTGTCGCCGTTCTGGGAGAGCTCGATGTACTGCTTGCCACGGCAGGCGACGCACTTGTTGCCCACGCGCTCACAGTCCTTCTGCAGGTCGGCCAGGTAGCTTGCGGCCTGCGGGGCCAGGACGACCAGGTCAAAGTCGGGGAGCATGTCCACGTGGTTGCCATAGGCCTCGGCAGCGGTCTCGAGGTTAATGCCGCGCTCCTTGGCGGCCTTGGCCAGCGCGTTGGCGAGCAGACCCGAGGTTCCGCCACCCTGGCAGAGCACGAGCACGCGCTTGCCGTTGAGGTCGCTGGCGGTCGTTGCCTCGGCAGCGGGTGCTGCAGAAGCGGCAGGGGAGTCGGCCTTCACGGCCTCGGCAGCAGCGCCGGCGGCAACGCTCTTGGCGTCAGCCTTGCCCTGGAAGGCATCGTTGAGCTTGGCGGCTTTCTCGGCGTTCTTGGCGGCGAGCTCCTCCTGGGAGATCTCGGCCTCCTCGGCGCACTTCTGGGCGTCATAGGCACGGAAGAACGGATAGTACAGGGCAAAGTCGACGACCAGGATGATGGCGAGCATCACAAAGGCGAGCGGCTGGAAGCCCAGGCCCATGATGGTGCCGATGGGGCCGGGGACGGTCCAAGGCAGGGTGTACATAAAGCCGTTCATGCCCAAGAAGTCGATAAAGATCTTGAGGATCCAGATGTTGGCGATCGGGGCAAAGACAAACGGGACAAAGAAGACGGGGTTGAGCACGATGGGTGCGGCGAACAGCAGCGGCTCGTTGACGGCAAAGCAGACGGGGACGATGGCGGCCTTACCGACGGCGCGCATCTCCTGAGACTTGGCCAGGAAGCAGAACATAAAGACCAGGACGAGCGTGGCGCCGGTGCCGCCCATGCAGACGACGAAGTACTGGGCACCCTGGGTCAGGACAGCGGAAGCGTGCTGGCCGGCCTGGAACGCAGCCAGGTTGTCGGTCATGTTGGCAACGAGAGCGGCGGCGATGGCGGGCTCGACGATCGAGGGGCCGTGGACGCCCACGAACCAGAAGAGGCTCATGGCGCCGTAGATCACAGCGAGGCCGATGTAGCCATCGGCAGCGGTGAACAGGGGCTGGAACACCTGGATGACACCCTGGGCAAAGCAGAAGCCAAAAGCAGCGCGGAAGACGATGTCAAAAACCCAAAAGACGGTGATGCAGACGGAGAAGGGGATGATGTCCTTAAAGGTCTGCGAGATGTTGGGCGGAACCTGCTCGGGCATCTTGACGGTGATGTTGCGCTTAATGAAGAACTTGTAGATGATGCCGGTCACAAACGCAGCGATGAAAGCGGTCAGCAGGCCCTTGGAACCAAGGTAGGTGGTGTTGAAACCGCTGGCAGCGTCCGTGGCGATGGTGTCGCTCGAAAGGAGCAAGAAGCCGATGATGGCCGCGCACATGCACGAGATGAAGTTGATCTGGTTGTTCTTGGGCAGATCGCGGTTCTGAGCGTCGGCGAAGTGCTTGGCCGTGGTGGCGGCGCAGGCGATGGCCAGGATGCCCATGGAGTAGTTGTAGCACTTCCACAGGGCGTTGTTGATGTCATCGGGCCAGTAGAAACCCCAGATGTTGGGGACCGAGGCTACCAGGCAGAAGATGGACGAGAAGATGATGATGGGGATGACGGAGATAAAGCCGTCGCGGATCGCCTTGAGGTACTTGTTGCGGGCGATCGCGTTGAAAAAGGGCTGGCCCTTTTCGATGATGGCGATGAGTTGCTCCATGCAATGCTCCTAAGAGTCGGTGGGTTAGCAACGATGGTAGCTTTTGGCGTCCGGTTGCCAAAATGTTGACGTTGCCATTTTGCGACACAAAAAAAGACGCGAACCGGTGGTTCCTGTGCCTGCGAACCGTCGATTCCTTACGCGTAAACGTTTGAGCCGCCCGGTGGCTCTGTGTTTGCACAATGGCAACGTTAACATTTGGTAGACAAAAGCCGTTCGGGGAAGCAAAAATGTCGGTGAACGGTAGGTTTTGGGTGGTGAGCGTATGGTGGGGGAGGCGTTGGATATACTTGAAGACGTTTCATTTGACTGCGCAAGGTGCCACCAATGGCATCGTTGACATAGAAAGATCGACCTATGGCCGCTGTTAAAAAATCGGTATCCGTCAAAGACGTAGCGCGCCTCGCGGGCGTCTCGGAGCAGACAGTCTCGCGTACGGTGCACGATTCGCCCAGCGTGCGCCCCGAGACCAAGGAACGCGTGCGTGCCGCCATGCGCGAGCTGGGGTATCGCCCCAATTTTGCCGGTCGATCGTTGCGCCGTGGCAAGTTTAAGACCTGTC